>CAXTRU010000044.1:0-15110 GCA_964246665.1 uncultured Acidobacteriaceae bacterium | reverse complement strand
CCTCTGCTGTTGCTCTTGCCTCTGCTGTTGCTCTTGCCTCTGCTGTTGCTCTTGCCTCTGCTGTTGCTGTTGCTGTTGCTCCTCTAAGTTGTCATTCCCCGCACGGGGAACCTGCTGTTCTCCCAGCCAACGAACTCCCACCCAAAACCACCAGCTACACTCACCCTGATGCGCCTCCCGCTCCTCACCGCGCTGCTCCTGCTTGTTGCCGGAACGTCGCAAGCCCAATGGCAACTCCAGGACGCCCACACCACCGCCGACCTCCGCGGCATTCACTCCCTCGGCAACGGCGTCGCCTGGGCCTCCGGCACCAACGGCACCGTGCTCCGCACCGAGGACGCCGGCTTCGTTTGGCAACTCTGCGCCATTCCGCCCGGAGCCGAGCATCTCGACTTCAGAGGCATCCAGGCCTTCGATAACAACACCGCTATTGTCATGAGCAGCGGCAAAGGCGACCTCAGCCGCCTTTACAAGACCACCGACGGCTGCCAAACCTGGACTCTCCTCTTCACCAACCCCGACAAAGACGGCTTCTGGGACGCTCTGAGATTTGCAGACAGGAAGCACGGCTTCCTCCTCGGAGATCCCGTGGTAGTCGCTGGTTCGAAAACGAAGCGCATTGTTCTCAAGGAGACGATTGATGGCGCGAAGACATGGATCCCCTGGGAGCAGAAGAATAGCGACTTCTCGCTTGGCGAGGACGTATCTGCGTTCGCCGCTAGTAACTCAGTCCTGATTGCTCAAGATGATTTTCACGCCATTGTCGCTATAGGAGGTAAAGGCGGATCCGCGGTCGGGGTTGCTGGTAACAATGAGTTCCCTCCTAAAGGCTTCTGTGAGCCCTGCACGACTATGTCGGACAAAAAGGCCAAAAGAGAGCTGAACGTCTGGTGGACACTCCGTGGTCCCTTTCCAGCAACAGACAGCGGCGGCATCTTCTCTATTGCACTACATGAGAATCAGATAGTGGCCGTTGGGGGCGACTACAAGGAACCACAATCGGCCGACAGGACAGCTGGTTATACCTCTGCCGGGTTTGGGGATTCGTGGCACGCCTCAAAGATGCAACCTCACGGTTACCGCTCCGCTGTAGCCTACGACCCCACCCACAACGCCTGGATCACCGTAGGCCCCAACGGCACCGACATCTCCACTGACGACGGCCGCAACTGGCGGCCCCTGAAGCCCTCGCCATCAGATCCACCCGACGCCGACCAGCACTGGAATGCCCTTTCGCTGCCCTTCGTCGTGGGACCCCACGGCCGCGTGGGTTACCTCAGGACGGATGCCCTGCCGCAGACCTCAACGAAGTTACAGTAATCAGCACAACCATTGTGGCTTGCGTCGGACTGGGGATTGGACCGGCTCGCCACAGCAGGAGCACGCGCCCGAAGATACAGCCCGCGCTCGAAGGCTTTCGGGCGAGTGATCGGTCGGTTGCCGGCGTGGTCTGAACGGCAACGCATTGTTTATGGGGCGCGATTTATGTGAGGCGCTGAGGCGCGCGATGAAGAACAGCAGGTTCCCCGTTCGGGGAATGACAAAAGAAAGGCAAAAGCTCCAGCGAGGCAAAGGCCCCAGAAAGAAAAAAGCCCCAAAAACGCAAAATTTCCAGGAAGGCAAAATGCTCCAGGAAGGCAAAATCCTCCCAGGGAGGCAAAAGCTCCAGGGAGGCAAACGCTCCAGGAAGGCAAAATTCCTGGGAGGCCAAGGCCCCAGAACGGCGGAAGCTCCGTTTACGCTGCCTGCGGCGGTTCGCCCTGCCGCGGCGTATCAGCAGATCTACGTCGTTGCCCCGCCCAGCATCACAGGTTCGCGCTCCACCATCACCCCGAACCGCTCCTGCACACCAGCCCGGATGGTCCCTTCCAGCCGCAATAGATCCGCACAGGTGGCGCCGCCGCGGTTGGTGAGCGCCAGGGCATGCTTGGTCGACAGGCCAGCCGCACCTTGCCGAAAACCCTTGCCGAACCCGGCCTGCTCCAGCAGCCAGGCGGCCGACAACTTCACGCAGCCCTCACCGGCAGGCCACTTCGGCGTGCTCTCGGGCGCGACACCCGCGGCGGCGGCCACGCGCTCTGCCGTCTCCGTCGCGACCACCGGATTTTTGAAGTACGACCCGGCACTCCAGGTATCCGGATCGCCCTCGATCAATACCATGCCCTTGCCGCGACGGATGGCCCGCACCGCTTCGGCCACCTGCGCCAGGCTGGGTGGCTCCCCCTGGGCCGCGAACCGCCTCTGCAGGTCGGCATAGCCTAAAAACGGTGCCCCGCCCGGCCGCAACCGGAAGCGCACCCGCGTGATCACGTATCGCCCGCGCGCCTCGCCGTTGAAGATGCTGCCCCGATACCGAAAGCCGCATTCGGCTGCGCTTAACTCCACAAACGCCTCCGTCGCGCAATCCAGCGCACGCACGGACTCGATCGTCTGCGCCACCTCCTGCCCGTACGCCCCGATGTTCTGCACCGGCGACGCCCCGACTGTCCCCGGGATGCCCGCCAGGCACTCCATGCCGGCGTACCCGGCCGCGATCGTCCCGTCAACCAGCGCGTCCCACGGCTCACCCGCAGCGACATCGAAGACATCCCCACGGCGCTCGACCCCGCGCATGCACGTGTGCACGACCAAACCGTTGAAGCCTGCGTCGGCGACCAGCAGGTTGCTTCCCCCGCCGAGCACCTCAAACGGCCAACCTTCATCCTTGGCCTTCCGCAAGGCCTCCAAGATGTCCGCCTCGTCGTCGGCCTCGACGAAGTACCGTGCCGGTCCGCCGACGCGAAAGGTCGTAAAGGGCGCGAGCGCTACCTTCTCCTGAACAGTCACGCTTTCGAGCCTAACCGAATCCGATCTCGCCCCAGTACAATCAAACGGAAGCAGTCTGTATCAAGGAGACCCACAACATGTACCCAGAGCTCATGGTGATCCCGATGCGCGAAGAACTGACCCGCGCCGGCATCCAGGAAGCCCGCACCGCCCAGGACGTCGACCAGGCGCTCGCCCAACCCGGCACCACCATGGTTGTCGTCAACTCCATCTGCGGCTGCGCTGCGGGTAAGATGCGCCCCGGCGTTCGTCTCGCCATGCAGCACGGCGCCAAGCCCGACCACGCGGTTACCGTGTTCGCCGGCCAGGATCGCGAAGCCACCGAGCGTGCTCGCGGCTACTTCGGCGGCCACCCTCCCACCTCGCCCGCCATCGCCATCCTGCGCGACGGGCAGCTGGTGTACCTGATGCAGCGCTCGGCTATTGAGACTTCGACAGCCCCGGCGATCGCCCAGGAACTTGCCCGCGCATTCGACGCGTACTGCGCCAAATCAGTGGCGTAACAGCGGCTTAGTTCCAAATCGGTGCAGATACAGGGTGGAGCGATTCGCCCTGTTCCATTTTGGGAATGGCTGTTTCTTTTCTTTTTCTTCGCCTCTCAAGTTCGCGCTTTTCAGCCCGATAAGGGAGGTGTATGACACAGCCACAGCCCTTCTTCGCCCCGGTCCGCAGCTTCCCCAAGACTTCGTCCAGCTCCGATCTGGCACTTCTGCTGCTCGGCCCGAGCACTGCCATGGCCCAGCTCTGGGGTCAGATCCGGCGTCTCGCGCCGCATGTTCGCACCGTCCTGCTCACCGGCGAGCAGAACTGCGGGCAAGAAGCAATGGCCCGTCTCCTGCTGGACCTTTCCACCCACGCGCACCGCAGCTTTCTCCAGATCACGGCAGCCGACGCCGAGCACCGTCTTGCACGACCCTCCAGCGCATCCAGCCTGCCCGGCGATCTGTTTCTTTTTTTGCCCGACGTGGACACCTTCTCCATGGAGGCTCAGGAAGGCCTGCTCCGGCTGATGCGGATGCGGCGATCGCGTCCATTTACCATGGTGGTCTCGGCAACGGAGGACCTCCGCTCGCTGGTAGGCCTTGGACGCTTCTCGGCTGAACTCGCGGATGCCTTGTCCTCCATCCGCATCGCCGTACCTTCGCTGAAGCAGCGGACCGAAGACCTTCCCATGCTGATCAGCCAGATGTTGGCCGAACATGCGCACAAAGCCGGCCGTCCGGTTCCCCAGGTCACCGAAGAGTTTCTTCATGCCGCGATGCGGCACCTCTGGCCCGGCAACCTGGGTGAACTCTCGCAGACAATGGCTGCGCTCGTGGCTTCCTCGCAGGCGCAGGAACTGCGAGCGGAAGACCTGGAGCGCGTTTTCCGGCTTCAGCCCGTTCCCGCAAAGGACGTGTCGGACGCTGCTCGCCTGGTATCGCTGGACACTGTCGTGCAAGAGCACATTTGCGCCGTACTTCGCGCATGCCGCGGCAACAAGGTACGTGCGGCCGAAGTGCTCGGCATTAGCCGGTCCACGCTATACCGCATGCTGGACACCACCACCCAGCACACGCCTTTTCAGTTGGCCAGCTGAGCTCGCAGGCCGATGGTAGGCTGGCGCTATGGCTTCCGCCCCAGGAAACACTTCGAGTTCAGGTGCTGGGGGTGTCTGCTCCGCGGTGGGCAACGACCACGGGAAAGACACCCTGCTCGCTGTCCTCGGCGCGGGCAAGATGGGCGGCATCCTGGTCGCGGCTTTCATCCGTAGCGGGCTGTTCACCGCAGACCGCATCACGGCCACTGTTGCGCATGCGGAACGTGCCGCCGCCGTGCAGGGTCGGCTTGGGGTGCGGTGTGTCACGGACAATCAGGCCGCGGTCGTCGGCGCCGACCTGATCTTGCTCGGCGTGAAGCCTACGCAAGTACTCGACATCGTTCGCTCGATCCAGCCCACGCTGACTGCGAACACGGTGTTGATCTCCATTGCCGCGTCCGTCACCACGGCAGCGATTGAGGCTGTTGCTGGAGAGGGTGTCCCGGTGATCCGTGCGATGCCGAACACGCCGGCAACGCTGGGCGCCGGCATGACGGCTCTTGTACGAGGCCGGTTCGCCACGCCGGCGCAGATGGCCGTCGCCGAACAGATGTTCCGCACGGTGGGCCGGGCGGTGTCGCTGGATGAGAAACACATGGACGCGGTCACGGGCCTTTCCGGCTCCGGCCCGGCGTTCCTGTACATCATCCTTGAAGCGCTCGCTGAAGCCGGCGTCAACGTCGGCCTGCCACGGGATATTGCAACCGAACTCGCCGCGCAGACAGCCTATGGCGCTGCCCGTATGGTCTTGGAGACCGGCGCTCATCCGGCTCTTCTCAAAGACGAGGTCACCACACCAGCGGGCTGCACCGTTGACGGCATCCTTGAGCTGGAAGAGGGCGGCTTGCGCGTCACGCTGATCAAAGCGGTCAAGCGTGCCACCGAACGCGCCCGCGCCCTGGCCCGTCCCTGATGTTTGCGAACCACCAACAAACACTGGCTCGGTGCTGCATCTCGCCCGCGAAGCACGGCCCGGGAGCGCACGGGCCCACACCCACGGCGTAGACTAGAATCATGCGCCGTGCCCTCGCATCCTTTCGCAGTGGCCGAGGCCTTCCGACCTTTGCCGCCCTCACGCTCGCCTGGATGATCCTTGTCGTCCTGGAGGGTGCCGTGGTGCGGGCTACGGGTTCCGGCGCGGGTTGCGGCCAGCATTGGCCCCTGTGCAATGGCCAGATCTTGCCGCACAATCCTCGCCTCGCGACGGTGATCGAGTTTACCCATCGTTCCATGACCGGCATCTGCTCCGGGCTTACCTTCGCCTTGGTCCTTTGGACCTTTCTGGCGCATCGTCCCGGCGCGCCCGTGCGCAAAGCAGCCGCCATCTCAGGTTGTTTTCTCGTCCTCGAAGCATTTCTAGGGGCAGTTCTCGTCCTGGGCGGCTTTGTTGAGCACAATACCTCCAACATGCGCGTGCTGGTCCAGGGCATTCATTTCACGAATACCCTGCTTCTTCTCGCAGCTCTTTCACTTACCTGGTGGTGGCAACGGCCCCGCGCCGGTGCCACCAAGCGCGACACCACCGGACGATCCCTAGCGCTCTTCGGGCTCCTTGCCATCATCGTGACGGGTGCCACGGGCTCGGTTGCCGCACTCGCCGACACCCTGTTCCCGGCGCCCGACCTCCATACCGCCCTGCTGGCCGACTTTAACGCAGCCTCGCCGCTGCTGATCCGGATGCGCTGGATGCATCCGGCCGCCTCCATGGCGGCGTTTCTGCTCATCACTGCGCTCGCCTTGAGACAGCAGCACGGCCGCCGTACGCTGCTTGCGCTCCTTGCGCTACAAATCGTTCTCGGCGTCGGGGACGTCCTCCTGCTCGCTCCGTTGACTCTGCAAGTACTGCACCTGCTCGGCGCGGACCTCCTTTGGATCGCCCTCACCGTCGTCGCTGCCGATCTCAGTCCGGGCCTCGCCCACAGGGCGGCGCAGGCATGGACGCCTCTGCCCCCTTCACGCGCGACGGTAAACGCTTAAGTCTTCGGATCACCCACATCGCACGCTTACGCGGCGTTCACAACCCTGCGCTACTCTCATAGGGATGGCCGCGGAGCAGACCACCAACGGGACGCAGTCAACCACCACGCGTAAGCAGAACACGGTGAACCGCCGTCGCAAAGCCCCTGAAACGGCCGCCTACCCGCAGGGCCGCTACTTCAACCGCGACGAGAGCTGGTTGCTCTTTAACGAGCGCGTTCTCCAAGAAGCAGAAGACGAGTCCAATCCGCTGCTGGAGCGCGTCAAGTTCCTCGCCATCACTTCAAGCAATCTGGATGAGTTCCTGGAGATTCGGGTCGCGGGCATCCTCCAGCTGATTGAGGACGGCCAACAGCTGCCCGCCACCGCTGACGAAGGCGGCCTCACACAGCAGGAGCGCCTCACAACCCTTCGTCACCAGCTCCACGCGTTTGCGGCCAAGCAGGCGGCCTGCTGGACAGACAAGATTGAGCCCGCGCTGGATGAAGCCAACATCCGCGTCGTGCGCTGGAAGAGGCTACGCAAGGCAGAGCGTGAGTTCGCGACCAAGTTCTTCAATGAGCAGGTTGACCCGCTGCTCACCCCTGTCACCCTTGACCCCTCGCACCCGTTCCCGCGAGTGCTCAACAAGGCGCTTGGCCTTGCTCTGCTGCTGCGCGTGAAGCGCAAAACACACCCCCGCGCGCCCTAGACGCTGGGTATTGTCACCATCCCGCGCAGCCTGCCCTCGTTGCTGGCGCTGCCGGAGCACAAGGGCCAGCACCACTTTCTGCCGCTGGACGAGCTGATCGAGGCGATGGCCGACAAGATGTTCCGGGGCTACCGCGTGCTCAGCCGCGCGGCGTTTCGCGTCACGCGCAACAGCAACCTGTACATGCAGGAAGAAGAGTCGCGGTCGCTGCTCGAGTCGGTCCGCGAAGAGCTCCATAACCGTCGCAAGGGCGATGCGGTCCGCCTGGAGATCGACGCTTCCGCCTCGGACGAGATCACCGATCGCCTTCGCACCAACTTCGAGCTTGACCGCTGGCAGGTATTCCCTACCCTGGCGCCGGTGAACCTGTCTCGCCTGATGGATGTGTACTCCGCCGTTGACCGCAAGGAGCTGAAGTTCCCCGAGTTCCATGGCCGCAAGCTGACCCTTTCGCCCGAAAGTCAGAACATCTTCGACGAGCTCCGCCGCGGCGATGTGCTGCTGCATCATCCTTTCGACACCTACAACACGGTGGAGATGTTTGTGCAGGCCGGGCAGACTGACGATCAGGTCATCTCCATCAAACAGACGCTCTATCGCACAAGTGCCAACAGCACCATCTTCCGCGCGCTCAAAGATGCCGCTCAGAATAAGGAAACCACCGTCGTCGTGGAGCTGATGGCCCGCTTCGACGAGGCCTCCAACATTCGCTGGGCGCGCGAGCTTGAGGACGCCGGCGTGCAGGTCTTTCACGGGCTATACGGCCAGAAGACGCATTGCAAGCTCGCCCTGATCGCGCGCCGCGACCCTGACGGCGCCATCCGCTCCTACGCCCATCTCGGCACCGGCAACTACAACCCGGTGACGGCCAGGTTTTACACCGACATCTCGCTACTGACCGCGCGTCCGGAGATCACCGCCGCCGTCCAGAACGTCTTCCGCTATCTGACCGCCGACTGGCAGGCCGAGCCCGGCGCCTACCGCCCCTTGCTTGTCTCCCCAGTCACGCTCTCGCAGGATACGCTCGCGCTGATCGCGCGGGAGACGGCCCACGCACGCGCCGGCCGCCCTGCCCGCATCATCGCAAAGATGAACGCCCTGCTGGATGGGCAAACGATTGAGGCACTCTACACCGCCTCCCTCGCCGGCGTGGAAGTCGACCTGATCGTTCGCGGCATGTGCGCGCTTCGTCCGCAGGTGCACGGCCTTTCCGAGCGCATCCGCGTGCGCTCCATCGTCGGGCGTTTTCTGGAGCACAGCCGCATCTTCTGGTTCCAGAATGACAGTACGCCCGAGGTCTACGCCGGCTCTGCGGACTGGATGCCCCGTAATTTGTATGAGCGCTGTGAAGTGGTGTTCCCGGTGACCAACCAGGCCGCCGCGGACCGGCTTCGGCACGAGATTCTTGAGTCCTACCTGCGCGACAACATCAAGGCGCGTACGCTCGAGGCCGATGGCCGCTACCATCGTGTCCCCAGGCCAAAGGCGGAGAGTAAAAGCATGAGCGCCCAGGAGTGGCTGATGCAGGAGTCAAAGCAGTCGGAGTTGCGGTCCTTGCCGACTCAGGCTTAGGCTTCACAGCCCCTATCTGGGCGGGCTATGTCGCTCGGTTCCGCAACGCTGTGCTCCATCAAAGCGAAGCATCCTCCGTGCGGCAAAACAGCCCATCGTTGACCATCCGCCCTGCTAAACTGAGGTTGGACCTGCCCGCGTGTTTTCTATCCGCGCCGTCCTCCCGCAAAGGAGCACTTCCCATGGCACAGCACCCGCTCGATGGAATCAATGGCAACTCCCAGGGCACCCCGGCGACCACCAGCCTCCGCCTGAAAACAGGCCTCGCTGAAATGCTGAAGGGTGGCGTCATCATGGACGTTATGAACGTGGAGCAAGCGCGCATCGCTGAAGAAGCCGGCGCCGTTGCCGTGATGGCTCTTGAACGGGTTCCCGCGATGATTCGTGCCGAGGGTGGCGTCGCCCGCATGGCCAACCCGAAGCTGATCAAAGAGATTATGGCCGTGTCCACCATCCCGGTGATGGCCAAGGCCCGCATCGGCCACTTCGCCGAGGCACAGGTGCTGCAAACGCTGGGTGTGGACTTCATTGATGAGTCCGAGGTGCTGCCCCCGGCCGATGAGCAGCACCACATCGACAAGCACAGCTTCACCACACCCTTTGTGTGCGGCGCCAAGAACCTCGGCGAAGCGCTGCGCCGCATCGCCGAAGGCGCAGCCATGATCCGCACCAAGGGCGAGCCCGGCACCGGCGACGTCGTGCATGCGGTCACGCACATGCGGACCATCATTCGCGAGATCAAGGCGCTCACGGTGCTGGACGACGCTGAGCTGTTTGCCGCGGCCAAAAACCTCCAGGCGCCGTACGAGCTCGTTCGCATGGTCGCCAAGGCCGGCAAGCTGCCCGTGCCCAATTTCTCCGCCGGCGGCATTGCCACCCCCGCCGATGCGGCCCTGATGATGCAGCTTGGCGCTGAAACGGTCTTTGTCGGCTCGGGAATCTTTATGAAGGACGGCGCGACGCCTCTGGATGTCAGCTCCTGGACCGCAGAAGCCGCCGAGATCGGCCTATGCAGCAAGGATTCCGTCGGCAACCCGCGCAATCCGGAAGACCACGAAGAGGCAGTCTCCCGCGCTAAGGCCATTGTGCTGGCCGCGACACACTACAACGACCCCAAGCTCGTCGCCGAGGCCTCAGAAGCGGTCACCGGCAGCATGAAGGGCCTTGCCGCCGCTGCCATCGAAGAGTCGCAGCGCATGCAGACCCGGGGCTGGTAAGCCCTTCCTCGGCGACGCTCGTGAGGGGTCCCAAGACCGTTGCTGGAAGATCCGACTTCCGGGTCTTCCCAGCAACGCAGCGCGGCCTGCGCTGCACTCGGCTTGACCTATGCGCGGCCGTTCCCCTCGCGGCGTAAGAGCGGCAACGCTGGCCTAGTATCCTGAGTACGACACTTGTCACAGAAGACCGCGGCCGCCTTGCGCGCATCCGGTCTGTCTGCGACAAACCTCCACAGGATGATTCGTCTTGCCCAGGCCTGATCGCTCGCCCTTCTTCGTTGCCGCCGCGGCGTTCACTGTTTTTCTTCTGCCGATGGCGCTCTTCCTGCTGAAGTTCCGCCTCGACGCCCCGTTTTACTTCCTCGCGCAGGACAGCTTTTATTACCTCAGCATCGCCCTCCACTCGGCGCGCACACCGTTCTTCTCCATCGACGGCCTCCATCCCACCAATGGCTTTCATCCGCTTTGGGAGTGCTTGGAGTACAGCCTCGCCAAGCTGCCGTACTTTCGCCTCGACGGCCCCGACATCCTGCCCCGCATCTTCGCCGTGGACCTCCTCATTGTCAGCACCGCGGTCGCGTGCCTGGCCGCGTTCGTGCAGCGCCTTACCCGCCGTCCCTCGCTGTCCATCCTTGCGGTCTGCCCCGGGTTCCTTTGGCTCCTGGTTGGGATCGGTTCCCCGGCGTACCTGAACTTCTGGGCCTCGGTGAACGGCATGGAAACCGGGCTTGAGTTGGTCTTCTTCAGCCTTGTTCTTCTGCTCTGGGGGACGGCTCTGCCGTCTACCACGCGGCTCCTCCTGGCCTGCGTGGCGCTCGGCGGCCTCGTGCTGTCGCGGCTTGATGACGTCTTCTTCCTGCTTGGGATCGCCGCGGTGTTTGCTTTCCGCACATCGGCACCGCAGCGTCTGCGCCGGCTTGCGCCCTTTGCTGTTCCCTTGGTGATGATTGCCGCCTACCTCTTGTACAACCACCACACGGTAGGCGTGTGGATGCCGGTCAGCGGCATGGCCAAGGCAGGCAAAGGATACCGCGCTGGCCTCGGCGAAAGCGTACGTCTGCTCACCGGCTGGCCGTTCTTCGCCCTGCCCTCGTGGGGTGTGGCGTTCAACTTCAGCAACACCTTCGTCATCCTTGCGCAGATGCTCGCGCCGATGGCGGTTGCGGTTGCCTTCCTGCTCTGGTGCCGCGGTCGGAGCCACGCTGCGCAACCTGTGCTTCAGGGCATCGCCGTCGGTGTTCTGCTGAAAGGCGCCTACAACTTCCTGCGCGTCCCGGTCGGCTACCAGGGGGCCTGGTACTACGGCGCGTCGATTGCCACAGCGAATATTCTGCTCGCCGTCATGGCGTCCGAGGCGCTCGGCCGCTTGTACGCCACGCCCTTCCGCGAAAGACACGACGCATCCTTGCTCATGTCAGCCGTCAAGACCACGCTTCGCTTTGCCGCTATCCTGGGCCTTGCTTTTCTGAGCTTCAACATCACCGCGGCTCGCGCCTCGGAAAACGGCTTTGCTCCGGTGCGCGATGCGTGGCTGGAGCGCGCCCACCTGGCGGCAGCCATCCACGCCGCCACCCCAGCACCTTTTCTAGAGTTCCAGGACGGCGAGCTCAGCTTCGCTACCGGCCTACCCTCAGTCAGCGGCTTTGGCCTGGCCGCCGACCCCGAGGCTGTGCGCGCGCAGCATAACGGCACCTTCTTCGACCTGCTCGCCCACCGCGGCGTCACGGTCGCTGCCGCTTCCAACACCTATCCCGCTCCCATCGCCGCCTCCGCCCAGACCAGGAGCATCTTCCCGATTTGGGGCTACAACCGCCGCGAGATCCAAGGCATTTGCTTTCAGCCTTTCTGGTCAGACTCCGTGGGCAACATCGTGCTGTACCGTATCCTTCGTCAGCCGACCTGCCCCACGCCCTGAGCGGCGGCGTCCTATCATGGACAGGTGACCCAACTCGTTCCACGCATCGGCGTTCTTGCGCTCCAGGGCGCGTTTCAGGTACACGCCACCCGCCTCGCCGAGCTAGGCGCAAAGACCACGCTGGTCCGCAAACCCGAAGATCTCATCGATCCCGATGGGCATTGGCTGCTCGATGGCCTGGTCATTCCGGGCGGCGAGTCCACGACCTTCCTGAAGCACCTCGAGCGCGCCGGCTTCTATGACGTCCTGGATCGTTTTGTGCACACGCTGCCCACCTTCGGCACTTGCGCCGGGTGCATCCTGCTCGCGCGTGAGGTGCTCAACCCGGCGCAGCGCAGCTTCGCCGTACTGGACGCCACCGTCGAACGCAACGCGTACGGTCGCCAGAACGACTCCAGCATCCGTCTGGAGCCTACGGCCCTGCCCGGCGGCCCGCTGGAGGCTGTCTACATCCGTGCTCCGCGGCTGCTCGACCCCGGCCCCGAGGTGCAAACACTGGCCACACGCGACGGCTCGCCCACCCTTGTGCGCCAGGGTCACCTACTCGCAGCGACCTTCCACCCCGAACTGACGGAAGATCGCCGTGTGCACCAGCTCTTTCTCGACATGGTGCAGCAAGCCAAAGCGCTCCGCGAAGCTTAAGCCAAAGCAAAGGCTGTTCGGCCTGCATCGATCGCACTTCAAGGGTAGAAAAGAGCACACACGCCCATCGGGCTGTAGGATAGACCTGCAACGACCTTCCGATGAGCCATCTTTCCGACTTCCAGGTCTTCCTCGTCCTCAGCGTCCTCAAGATCGCCGTGGTGCTCGTCATCACGCTCACCGCTGTGGCTTACACGGTGCTCCTGGAGCGCAAGGTGTTGGGCCGCATGCAAAATCGTTGGGGACCCTCCCGCACCGGTCCCTTCGGGCTGTTGCAGCCGCTGGCGGATGGCATCAAGCTCTTCCTCAAAGAGGACATGATGCCCCTTGCGGTGGAGCGGCCGCTGTTTATCCTCGCCCCGGTGATTGCCCTCGGTTGCGCGCTGGTCTCGATCTCAGTCGTGCCCTTCGGTGCGCCGGTCTATTACCGCGGTGTGGTGCTCACGCAGATCTCTGACCTCAACATCGGTTTGCTGGTCATTCTCGGCATCACGTCGATCGGTGTGTATGGGATCGCTCTCTCGGGCTGGGCTTCGAACAACAAGTTCTCGCTGTTCGGCTCGCTGCGTGCGACCGCACAGGTGATCAGCTACGAGCTTGCGCTCGGCCTGTCGCTGGTCGGCGTCGTTCTTCGTGCCGGCTCGCTTCGCCTGCGCGACATCGTCGGCTCGCAAACCGGCCACGGCGCGCTGAGCTGGAACATCTTCGGCGGCTTCCAGATCATCGCGTTCTTTATCTACCTGATGGCAGCCTACGCGGAAACAAATCGCTCGCCCTTCGACCTCCCGGAAGCGGAATCCGAGCTCGTCGCCGGGTACCACACCGAGTACAGCTCGATGAAGTTTGCCATGTTTTTCATGGCCGAGTACGCCAACATGATCACCGTTGCGTGCGTGGCGACGCTGCTCTTCTTCGGTGGCGCCACCTCGCCCTTTGGTCCGCTGACAGCGCACATTTTTACCGGTCCCGTTGTCTCCGTGCTCCTGTCCATCTTCTGGTTCGTCTTCAAGGTGTTCACCTTTATCCTGCTCTACATCTGGGTGCGCGCCACACTGCCACGCTTCCGGTATGACCAGCTGATGGGCTTCGGCTGGAAGTTTCTGCTGCCCGTCGCCATGCTGAATATCCTCGGCACGGCCCTGGCGCTTGCGTATCGTCACTGAGGCCTTGGCCTGGTCGGGATCACAGCTCTCCTTGTTGTCCCTTCCAAACCGAATCCGCCTTGCGCTTTTCCCTGTTGGCATTCCCGAAGGCAATCCGTGTCTGCCTTTCTTGTTCCTTCCCGAAGGGAATCTACGTTCCCTGTTGCATCTCCACGCCAGCGAAGGGCAAACGCTTTACAATGAACACGCACCCACATGTTCACCCCGTTCGCGCATGGGACGAGGCCTGAGTACCAACGCACACGATGGAACTTTTTCTCTTCATCCTTTTCGGTCTGCTCGCGGTCGCCTTTGCCGTGAATCTGCTGCTGCAGCACCATCCCATCAACTCGGCGCTTTCGCTGATCGTCGTCATGATGTCATTGGCGGTGTTGTACTTTTCACTCGGCGCGGAGTTCCTCGCGGCTGCGCAGGTCATCGTGTACTCCGGCGCCATCATGGTGCTGTTTGTCTTTGTGATCATGCTGCTGAACGCCGGGGAGGAAGACCGCAGCCGCGGTTCCAAGTTCTCGCGCGCCGCCACGATTGCCGGTTTTCCCGGGGCTGCTGCGATCCTCTGCCTGCTCGCCTTTGTGTTCCTGTCGGAGCGTAGGCAGCTCGGCAACACGCACCTGAGCGCCTACCTTTCCGGCGCGGTCAACAACATCACGGAGATCAGCCACACGCTGTTCACCACGCTTCTGTTGCCCTTCGAGGTCACCTCGATCCTGATCCTTGTCGCGATCCTGGGTGCCGTTGTGCTTGCGCGGAAGGAGCTCTAAATGATCGCCGTGCTCCTTTGGCTCGCCGCTGTCGCCACCACGGCCATGTTGTTTGTGCACAGCCTGCGGAACCCCGGCCTGCTCGGCCTGGCAGGCACCGTCCTTGGTCTGCTCTTCCACTACAACATCGGCACGGTGCCGGAGATCAGCTATCTCGCTATCCTGCTTTGGCTCGGGGCGGCTGCCCTTCTTGTCAGCCGCGTCCTCGCCCAACGCCGCCGGAGACTTGCCTAGATGGTGCCCATCGCTGCGTATCTCATCCTCGGTGCCATCCTGTTCTGCATCGGCATCGCCGCGTTTCTGATCAAGCGCAACATCATCACCATCTTCATGTCGATCGAACTGATGCTGAACGCCGTGAACCTGACCTTCGTCGCGTTCGCGCACATGTGGCACCAGATCTCCGGCCAGATCTTTGTCTTTTTTGTCATGGTTGTTGCCGCCGCCGAGGCCGCTGTCGGCCTCGCCATCATCATCGCCCTGTACCGCGCCCGTCAGACCCTCAACGTCGATCAGATCAACCTGATGAAGAACTAACCTCGGCCTACGTTGTCGTTCCCGAAGGGATCCGTTTTAACCCGCCGACCATGCCGAACCCGAGCCCACGAACCCAATGAACCCACAGCTCCTCTGGCTCATCCCCGCGCTTCCCTTCGCCGGCTTCGCCCTGAACGGCACGCTGGGCCTCAGACTGCCGCGTGTCGGTGTGTCCGCCGTCGCCCTGCTCTTCACGGCCATCCCCGCGCTCCTCGTCGCGTGGCTGTGGT
>CAXTRU010000043.1:14457-15166 GCA_964246665.1 uncultured Acidobacteriaceae bacterium | reverse complement strand
CAACCGGCCCCGTTCCTTCCGGTGGCGTCATCGATTGCACCTCCGCCAACTCTTTGCGGTCGCGCGAAGAAAGCTCAGGCAGGCGGTACAGGTCGACGGTTTGCGGACCCAACACCGCCAGGGTGGCGCCATCCGGCGAAAGGTCGAAGTTCTCCGCACTGCGCACTGCCGGCGCACACTGCACATGCAGCAGCAGGTCGCCGCTTTCAGTCTGGTACACCCGGATCTCCTGGCTCAGTGGATCGCCGTTCGCGAGGCCGCTCACCGGGGCGCCGCTACTCGAGGCCACCAGACGGCTCATGGCAAAGCGTCCCGCTGCCGGAGCCACCGCAATCGTGGGCGGTTGCAGCGCCTCGCCAAATGGCTCCTGCCAGTTTTCATGGCCGTCAAAACCGTAAGCGGCCAGCATGGGCTCCTCGTCCGAGCCTCGGCAGGTTTCGGCGAGAAATTGGCTGCGGCTCAACAAGCTTAGCCTCGGGTGGCACGAGCTCAACACCGGCGTCAGCTTTTCCTGCTTGCCGCCAAATTCGTTGAAGCTGACCGTCCACTTGCCGCGCTCGCCATCCTCGGCCCACAGGTAGCCATCCCCATCCACAGGCAAGCGCAGCACCACGGGCGAGCCCACCGCACCGGCGCCCGAGATTTGGATGGGGTCGCGAACGTTCTTGCCCGGCGTCAGCCGAAAGAACTCCACCGTGTAGTGCTTGCG
>CAXTRU010000043.1:9011-14411 GCA_964246665.1 uncultured Acidobacteriaceae bacterium | reverse complement strand
AGGCCGGGACGGTGCGGCAACGCAAATCGCCGAAACGGCTCCTCGCCCGCAGCCAGCCCTTGCAGCGGCGCAACCAACGAGAGTTCACTGCCGGAACGCACTACAAAGATGCCGTTGCCGACGTGCCACAGATAGCGGCCATGGTCATGGAGGTGCCACTTGGTGCGCGCGAGCACCTTGCCGCTGGGGATCTCGACCAGCACGGCAGCGACTTGCCGATCCGTGTCGTTGGCGTCATCTCCCGGCAGCCGCGGAACCAGCGACCGCAGGCTATACGTAAACAGCACATGCGACGAATCAAGCATGTGCAGGGTAGCCATCGACGCACCCGCATGCAGCAGGCTCACGGAGTAGCCCGGAAAGCCCAGTTCGCTCAGCGGCATCCGCAGAGCGGGCTTGGGCGGCGTCTCCGCCTTGCAACTCGGGTTGCCCGTCCAGGCCGCAGCCGCCATTGCGAGGCTGGCCACAAACCTCCGCCAGCCCCGGCTTTGCAACCAGGATGTCCGCTCCATGGGATACATAGGCACCTGCCACCCGTACCTGTACTCTTTCTCTTATAGACGAGCCGCGGGTGCGGTCGTAGCAGCCCACGAGGCCTGAAACCGGCGCCCGCAGTGTTCGTTGTTATCGCCTGAAACAGGGGTTTTCATGATCGTGTCTTCCCGCCCGGGACCAAATCGGGTTGTCCATCGTTGCCGCCGCGCGGGCTGGCTCGCGCTTACCCTTGCCGGGGCCTTCGCCGGAACGGCCCTCCATGCGCAGTCCGCCACTGGCGCTGCTGCCTCTGCGTCCACGCCGAAGTACCAGCTCGCCCCGGCGTTCGATGCGTCGGCCATGGACAGCAAAGCGGACCCCTGCAACGACTTCTACAAGTTTGCCTGCGGCAACTATGCCGCCAAGAACCCCATCCCCGCGGACCAGACCGAGGTCGACCAGTTCTACACCCTGTACAACGTCAACTCGGAGCGCCTCCAGGGCATCCTGACGCGCTACGCCAGCCCGAGTGGGCAGCGCACTGCCAACGAGCAGAAGATCGGCGACGACTACGCCGCCTGCCTCAACACCGACCTGATCGACCAGAAGGGTCTCGCGCCCATCCAGCCCTTGCTTGACCAGATCAACAGGGTCACCAAGCCCGGCCTGCCCTACTTCGCCGGCGAGCTGCAACGCTACGGCGTGACGGCCTTCTTCGGCTTTGGCGAGATGCAGGACTTCAAGGACTCCACCAAGCAGATCGCCGTCGCCATCCAGGGCGGCCTCGGCCTGCCGGAGCGTGACTACTACACCCGCACTGGCGACAAGGATAAGCAGTTGCGTCAGCAGTACGTCGACCATATCGCCAAGATGCTGACCCTTGCGGGCGAACCCGCAGATCGCGCGAAGTCTGATGCGCAGGGCATCCTCGCTTTCGAAACCAAACTCGCCGAAGCCTCACTGACCAACGTGGAGATGCGCGATCCCGCAGCGATCTACCATCCCGAAAGCACCACGCAGTTCACGTCGAACCTGCACGGTATTCCCTTTCAGCCCTTTCTGGAAGCGATCCACGCGCCGCGCATCGACTCGCTCAACGACGCCACACCAAAGTTCTTCCCGGTGATGGTCAGCGCCATCCTGAACACCAATATCGAGGTTCTGCGCGCGTACCTGCGCTTCCAGGTGCTTTCCACGTTCGCCCACAATCTACCCAAAGCGTTTGATGATGAGCACTTCCACTTCTTCGGCACACAACTCGGCGGCCAGCCCGAGCAGCAGCCCCGCTGGAAGCGTTGCGCCCAGACCGTGGACACGCAACTCGGCGAAGCGCTAGGCCAGGTTTATGTGCAGCAGTACTTTCCCGGTGACGAAAAGGCCAAGACGCT
Organism: uncultured Acidobacteriaceae bacterium; assembly: GCA_964246665.1. Lineage (GTDB taxonomy): Bacteria > Acidobacteriota > Terriglobia > Terriglobales > Acidobacteriaceae > Granulicella. The sequence continues at coordinate 12,549 of CAXTRU010000043.1, read as the reverse complement.
GCAGGTGGTGCACGACATCGAAGCCGCCATGGATCGCGACATCGACACGCTGCAGTGGATGAGTGCCGATACCAAGGTCAAGGCCAAGGTGAAGCTCCACGCCATCACCGACAAGATCGGCTACCCGGAGCACTGGCGCGACTACTCGTCGCTGACCATCTCGCCCACCGATGCGCTCGGCAACCAGGAGCGTGCAACAGCGTTTGAGAACGACCGCGAGTTGAACAAGATCGGCAAGCCCGTTGACCCGCTGGAGTGGGGCATGACGCCGCCCACCATCAACGCCTACTACGACCCCAGCATGAACAACATCAATTTCCCGGCCGGCATTCTGCAACCCGCGTTCTATGACCCCAACGCCGATCTCGCCGTGAACTACGGTCACATCGGCGGCGTGGTCGGTCATGAGTTGACGCACGGCTTCGACGACCAGGGCGCCAAGTTCGACGCCAAAGGGAACCTCAACGACTGGTGGACGCCGGAGGACAAGAAGAACTTCGAGGCCCGCACATCATGCCTGTCCAACGAATACAGCAAGTTCGTCGCGATCGACGACGTGCACGTCAACGGCAAGCTTACGCTCGGCGAAAACACTGCCGACAACGGCGGCCTGTTGCTCGCCTACATGGCCTACATGAACCGTGCCAAGCAGGACGGGATCGACATCGATAAGAAGATCGACGGCTACAGCGGGCCGCAGCGCTTCTACATCGCGTGGGCGCAGAACTGGTGCGAAAACACGCGTCCTGAGACCGTTCGGCAGCGCGCCTTCACGGATTCGCACTCACCCGACCACTTCCGCGCCAACGGTCCTATCGTGAACCAGCCTGGCTTTGCCGGGGCCTTCGGCTGCAAGGCTGGCGCGGCGATGACACCAACGCAAAACTGCCGCGTTTGGTAGTTCTTGCGCTGATCTCACCTGGAGATCACGCAACTCATCGTGGACGGTGTGGCGACACGTGCTCGAGCGCACGCGAATCGCAACACCGTCCAACCTACCTTCCGTCCTCTCGACCAGAGCGGATGGCCGCGCCATCGCGGAGTGGAGAGATCTGCAGTTTGACAGCCCACGACAAAGCCATCACCCCGACATCTGGCCGCGCGCTCGGCTTTGCCGCCTGTGCGCTGGCCAGTTGTTTTTGGGGCTGCGGCTTCTTCTTCGGCAAGATCGCCCTGGCGGAGATGAACGTAGGCGCCATGGTCTTTTACCGCTTTGCCTTCGCCGTGCTCGGGCTGGCACCGATGCTGTTCACCCATCGCGTGGACCTGAACCGTCGCGAGTGGCGGCTGCTTGCGCTAGGCTCGCTTCTGGGTGTGCCCCTGCAGTTCCTGCTGCAGTTCTACGGACTGTCCATCACCACGGTGTCGCATGCTTCCCTGATGGTCGGCACGATGCCTGTGTTTCTTGCCGTGGGCGCTACGCTGTTCGCGCATGAGCGGCTCCACGTGCTGGGCTGGATCGCCCTTGCCGTGTCCACCAGCGGCGCAGCGCTGATTGCCTTGGGTGGCACGCACCATGCAGCCACGGCCAATGGACCAACGCTTGCAGGTGACCTTTGCGTCGTCGTCTCCCTAGCCATCGCGCTCTTCTGGATTCTGATCAACAAGCGCCTTCTCGCCACCCACAGTCCCATTGTTGTGACGGCGTGGGGCATGCTTCTCGGCTGGCTGATGTTGTTTGCGTTTGTGCCGCCGATCTGGGGTTTGCCGCCTGTACACGGCGTTTCGCTGAAGGCGTGGGCTGCCCTCGCCGCCAGCGGTCTGCTGTGCACCGCGGCCACGACGCTGCTGTGGAACTGGGGGATGACCCGCGTTCCGGCCTCGCAGGCCGGCGTGCTGCTTAATATCGAGCCGCTGATGGGATCGCTGCTCGGTGTCTTTCTTCTGCAGGAGCACCTCGGCCCGCTTGCGGCGATCGGCGGAGGCATGATCATCCTTGCGGCAATCACGCTGACCACAAAGGCATCCGGTCCGGTACCGGCTGCCCCAGAAGTGCCAACCCCAGTCTGATCGCGACCTGCTAGCATCGCTCCGGGCGTAGCATCCAGCCCTTACCTTGTCTTCGGAGTTCCACGCATGTTCCGCCCGTTGCTCGCCACTGCCCTGCTCGCTTTCGCAACAGCCCTCCCTGCCCAGGTAGCCGGGACCTCGCCGCAATCTTCACCTGCCGCGTCCCAGGCTCCCGCCACCACACAAACGCCGGCAGCTGCCACAAAGCGTCAAGCGCCCAAGCCAGCCAAGGATCCCGCCCCGGGCGGCGGCCCGGACAAGGTCTGGGTCAACCTGAACTCCAGCGTGTATCACTGCTACGGCGACCGGTACTACGGCAAGACCGCCAATGGCCGCTACATGACCGAAGCTGCCGCCAAGTCTGCAGGCGCCAAGGGAGCCGGCGGCAAGACCTGCTCCACAGCGAAGTAGCGCCAACTAAAACGCAGAATCTAAGAGCCACCCCTCCGCAAGGGTGGCTCCTGGCCTTCTTATACGTCGGTTGCTCCGTCCAGGGCACTAGCACCGCAGTGCCATGACGACACCGCCCGATCCCCCCTCTGGTAACGAGATTCGGTCACTTTTCCACGTAGATGCCTTGCTCGTCATACGGGCGTGATGATGCCGCCGACCGGCAAAGAGGTCGGCAGGCTTCCCGGTCGCCGCAGATGCATTGCGTCCGCAACCGTGTCGGTGTACTTCAGCCCTGCACCGGTGTTGAACAGCACCACGCGTTCTTCCGCTTTTATCTCCCCGGTCGCCAACAAGGCATCATAAGCGGCCGTCGCCGCCGCACCTTCGGGCGAGAGGAAGATCCCCTCGTGCTATGCCCAGACCAGGATCGAGGCGAGGATCGTCGCATCGTCTGAACTCACCGCGCGGCCACCCGAGCTACGCAGGATTTCCAGAATGATGGCATCGCCGTACGGCTTTGGCACCCGCAGGCCCGAGGCAAAGGTCGCCGCGCCCTGGTAGAACTCACTCGCGGCCTTGCCCTGCTCGAACGCCCGTGTCACCGGCGCGCATCCCGCAGCCTGCAGCGCATACATGCGAGGACGCGGCCCAGTCACCCAGCCCAGCGCCTCCATCTCGTCAAAGGCCTTCCACATGCCAATCAGCCCCACACCGCCGCCCGTGGGGTAGAAAACCGCGTCCGGGTAGCGCCAACCCAGCTGTTCGACCAGCTCATAGCCCATGGTCTTCTTGCCTTCCACGCGGAACGGCTCCTTCAACGTCGAGATGTCGAACCACACATCCTCCGGCGCGACGCCGCTCTCCTTCTGCCGCTTGATCTCCTCGCCCACCAGCCGCGCGCAGTCCGAGATCAGGCCGTCCACCATCTGCACATCGGCCCCGTAAACGACGCCTTCCAGATAGTTCGCCAACGGCACGTCCTGGGGCATGTACAGGTGCGCTGCGATGCCGGCAGCCGCCGCATAGGCCGCCAGCGCGCCCGCTGCATTGCCCGCCGAGGGCACCGCAAGGTGCCGCAGCCCATAGTGGCGTGCCATCGTCACGGCCAGCCCCAAACCACGCGCCTTGAAGGTTC
>CAXTRU010000043.1:0-9001 GCA_964246665.1 uncultured Acidobacteriaceae bacterium | reverse complement strand
GCTGTAACGCTTGGACTGGATCATCGGCGTCCAGCCCTCACCCAGCGTCACAGGCTCCACGTCCGGCAGCACGTCGCGGTAGCGCCACATCCCCAAGCTGGCGGGCGACGCGGCCGCATACTCGGCCGGGGCTTCCCGGCGCGCCGTCCGCTTCAGGGCCTCCATGTCATATCGCACGTACAGCGAACCCGCGTCCAGCGGACGCAATGTATGGGGCCTGTCCGCACTCACCTTGCATCCGCAGCGTGCACACTCAAGAAAAGCAATCTTCGGCATAGGCTTCCATGCTATCGAAGGTCAACTGCGCGGACGTGCGCGGCCTCCCGGAAGGGGTATATGCCAGTTGTAGAATGGACTGAGTGCCAGGAGATCGTCATGAAAGTAACTGCCCCTGACCTGCGTCCGAGCTTCAGAACAAAGGAGCAGTTGTGGGAGCTACTCACTGAAGCGCTCGAGGACACTCAAGAAGGCATTGAGATGGGCTCTGAGGAGTGGAAGCGCTTTCGCGAGGAACTGCTCGGAGATCCCTCAGTTGAGAAACTAGCCTCTTGAACGTTGTACTGCTGCCGAGGGCACAGCGGGATCTGCGTCGGATGTTGGACTACTACGATTGGCACGGAACCAGTCCGTCAGCAGCGAGGCGTTTTCTGATCTCCTTCGAGCAGACCTGCCTCATGTTGGCCACACATCCCTACATCGGACGAAAAGAGGAGCCACCGAGCGTGTCTCCACACGCCAAAACTGAAATCCGTGGCTTTCCCGTTCGCCGCTTTCCCAAGTATCTGATCTTCTACAAGGTCGACGAGGCTTCGATCCTTATTCAGCGCATCCTGCACACTGCGCGCGACCCAAACCTTCGCCTCACGGACCCTTCCTGAATGTCAAAACCCTGCATCATCGCCATCGACATCGACGGCACGCTCCTCAGCAGCCAAGGGCAAGTCAGCCCCCGCAACCGCGCTGCCCTCGCCCAGGCTCACGGGGCCGGCGTCGAGGTCGTCATCGCCACTGGCCGCCGCCACACCTATGCCATGCGCGTGGTGCGCGACCTCGGCATCCACGGCACCAACGCCCTGGTCAGCTCCAACGGCACCGTCATCCGCACCATCGGGCAGGCTGAACTGATTCATCGCACGCACTTTTCGCCCAGTACCGGGCGTTGGCTGTGCGAACACTTGGCCGACTTTCGGGACACGCTCGTTTTCACGTTCGACAACGTCGACCGCAATGGCGAAGATCTACGCGGCGCCCTTGTGTGCGAGGCCGGCAACGTCCTCAACAAGAGCGTCGACAGCTGGATGAAGGCTAACGAGCCCTACATCCGCCACGTCGAACGAATCGAGCATGCCTTTGCTCCCGCTGCCCCGCAACGCAGCCGTACCGCCGTTGCCCTTGCCGACCCCGAGCCTGAAGCAGATACCCCGGACGAAAACGCCGGCCCCATCCAGGCCATGCTCTGCGGCTCGATCGCCCGCATGGAGGCCGCCGAAGCCCAGCTACTGCAGCACCCGTCCGTAGCCGGCGTCAATCAGCCCGAGTTTCCCGGCTGCGAGATTGCCCTGCAGCGCACCGTCTACCCGGACCGCGACCTCGCCATCCTCGACATCTTGCCTGCCGGCTGCTCCAAGGCCTCCGCGCTCGCCCACCTCGCCGAGCTTCGCGGCTGCACCATGGCTGACGTCCTGGCCATCGGCGACAACTTCAACGACCTGCCCATGCTCCATGCTGCAGGCCAGGCCGTGCTGATGGGCAACGCCCCGGCCGAGCTCCACGAGCTCGCCCGCAAACACGGTTGGCACATCGGCCCCACCAACGACGAGGATGGCGTCGCACAAGCCATCGAAGCCGTCCTGCGCTAGCATTCGACTCACAACTCGTCGTAGCATGCGCCCGCCTTTTTGTTTTGTCATTCCCCGCACGGGGAACCTGCTGTCTGAATCAGCAACAGCACCCGCTCTGCCCAATCGCAAACGCCCCAAGCCACTCCACCAAAGCGCCATGCTCACCAATTTGCTTCGGTGCTAGTCTTTCCCCACAGTGCCCCGTCGATTCCACCTCCGCCCAAGCCTTGCCGGCTCTCTTGCCCCGCTGCTGCTGCTCAGCTTGCTGGGCAGGTCCGCGCACGCGCTGGAGCGCGTCACGCTCCGCAACGGCTTCTTCTACGACTGCGTCCGCCACGAGCCGCTGGACAGTACGCACGTCCGCCTGTTCCTTTCGGCAGAGGACACTTCCGGCTACGTCGACCTACTCACCGCAGAGATCGTCTCCACCGATACACTGCCGACGCCGTCACCCAAGCCCATGAGCAGTGCCTCCGCGGCAGGCACATCGTCCATTCTCAGCGACGACATCCCGGCACTGCTCAGCACCGCCGGCGCGCACCACAACATTGATGTCGCGCTGCTGTCCAGCCTCGTGCACGCGGAAAGCAGTGGCCACGCGCATGCCATCTCCCGCACAGGCGCTCAGGGCCTGATGCAGCTGATGCCCGGCACCGCCCATCAGCTCGGCGTCACCGACAGCTTCCAGCCGGACCAGAACATCAACGGCGGTACCGCTTACCTGGACTCGCTGTTGACGCGGTACCACGACAACCTCGCCCTCGCGCTCGCCGCCTACAACGCCGGCCCCGGCGCCGTCGATCGCTACCATGGCATCCCACCCTTTCGCGAAACCCGCGCCTACGTCGTCCGCGTGATGACCGAGTTCAAGCGCCGCAAAGAGGCGCTCGCCAAGGCACCCCGCACTACCCTCCAGGCCTCCCGCTAGCCCCTTCTCTGCGGGGATCCCGTCGCGTGCGTTGCGCGATCGCGATGCCCTTGGCGTTCCCGCTTTCCACGCCACGGCGCCGCAAAGTCAACCCGCATCGCAACTTGCTAAAATCACCTCACCCATGAAGTGCCCGTATTGCGGCTTTACCCAGGACAAGGTGATCGACTCCCGCGAAAGCAAGGACGCCGACTCCATCCGCCGACGCCGCGAGTGTGAGCGCTGCAGCAAGCGCTTCACGACCTACGAGCGGCTCGACGAGATCCCCTACATGGTTGTCAAGAAAGACGGCCGCCGCGAGAAGTTCGACCGCCAAAAGGTGCTCGACGGCCTGCTGCACTCATGCCAGAAACGCACCGTCTCCGCCACGCAGATGCAGGCCATCGTTGATGAAGTGGAAGCCTCCGTCATCGACTCCCCCGAACGCGAGCTCACCACTGCTGCCATCGGCGAGCTCATCATGAATCGCCTGAAAGACATCGACTCGGTCGCCTACATCCGCTTCGCCTCCGTCTACCGCGACTTCAAGGACGTCAACGAATTCAAGCAGGAGCTCGAAGGGCTGTTGAGAGGCCGTGATCCCAAGCGAGGCCGGGCAGGTTCTAGGTTGTAGGTTTTAGGTTGTAGGGAGCAGCATGGAGTAGGTCCAGTCGACAGAGCGATGAAACAGTCCTTTCGTGATCTGCAGGTGTGGCACGTAGGCGTCGAGCTTACGGAGTTGATCTACCTGATCACGGCTACTTACCCGAAGCACGAGCTGTTTGGATTGACGTCGCAGATGCGCCGCGCTGCCGTGAGTATCCCCAGCAACATCGCAGAGGGCTCAGCGCGAAACAGCAGGAAGGACTTTCGCAACTTCATTGCGATCGCAAAAGGCAGCGCTTGCGAACTACAAACACAGCTGTTCATCTCGCGAAGGCTAAACTACATCTCCGAGCAGGACCTACACAGATGCGAAGCATTAGCCGACCGAGTCGCGCGCATGCTCAGTGGGCTGAGCAAAGCATTGAAGCAGCCGCTCCCACCTACAACCTAGAACTTACAACTTACAACCGAGGTCTCCTTTGCCCGCAGAAACCCGCACCCACACCATCACGCTCATCCCCGGTGATGGCATCGGCCCTGAAGTGACCGCACAGGTCGTCGCCGTTTTGGAAGCTGCCGGGCAAAAAACCGGCTGCAGCTTCGACTGGCACCGCTACGACGCCGGCGCTGACGCCCATGCCAAGACCGGCGAGTACATTCCGCAAGCCCTGATGGATTCGATCGCCACCAACAAGGTCGCGCTCAAGGGCCCGGTAACCACACCCATCGGCGGTGGCTTCAGCTCCATCAACGTGCAGCTGCGCAAGAAGTTCGACCTGTACGCCAACTTCCGCCCGGTCAAGTCTCTTCCCGGCCTGAAGTCGAACTACCCGAACGTCGACCTCGTCATCTTTCGTGAGAACACTGAAGATCTCTACGCCGGTGTCGAATTTATGGCCTCTCCCGAGGTCGCGCAGTCCATCAAGATCATTACGGAAAAGGGTTCCACGCGCATCGCCCGCGCCGCCTTTGAATACGCCCGCAAGCAGGGCCGTAAGAAGATCCACGCGATCCACAAGGCCAACATCATGAAGCTCTCGGACGGCCTCTTCCTGCGCTGCTGCAAAGCCGTTGCCGCCGAATTTCCTGAAATCACCTACGCCGAGCACATCGTCGACAACACCTGCATGCAGCTCGTACTCAACCCCTACCAGTACGACGTCATCCTTACCGAAAACCTTTACGGCGACATCCTCTCCGACCTCTGCTCGGCCTTCGTCGGCGGCCTCGGGCTGGTCCCAGGCGCCAATCTCGGTGCCAACAGCGCCATCTTTGAGGCGGTGCATGGATCAGCCCCGGACATTGCCGGTCAGGATAAAGCCAACCCAACCGCCTTACTCCAGTCCGCCATCCTCATGCTTCACCACATCGACGAGCCCACCACGGCCCAAAAGGTCCAGGCCGCGCTCGAAACGGTTTACGCCGAAGGCAAGGCTCTCACCCGCGATGTAGGCGGCAGCGCCGGCACCAAGGCCTTCGGCGACGCTATCCTCACCGCGCTGTAGACACCTAAGCGTGGAGTGTACATCAGGCGCGAGCTACCGGCGCAATCTTTTCAAGATCGTGGAACAGGCAATGAACGGCACCGAGGTGTACGTCACGCACAAGGGTAAGAGACTGAAGATCGAGCCCGATCAGCCTCCAAAGAATCGCCTGCGCAGCATCACCCCCCTGCAAGTAATCAATCCCCTGTCTCCCGATCTCGACGATCGGCCTGACAAGGCGGAAATGCGCCGGCAATGGGAAGAGGACTGGGCCAGTCTTTGATTGCTTACCTGGATACCAACGCAGTCGTGTGGTTAACGCAGAAAAAACTACGCGGCTTGGGCAAGGAGTCCCTGCGTTTGCTCAAGCGTGCCGACCTTCTCGTGTCGCCGATGGTGTTGCTCGAACTCGAGTACCTCTACGATCTCAGGCGCACCCTTTTCCGCTCACGAGACCTGCAACGGAAGCTTCAGCAAGAATTGGGCGTCGCCATATGCCGACTCCCCTTCAACGACATCGTGGAAACTGCGCTGGACGAAAGCTGGACCACAGATCCCTTTGATCGAATCATCGTTGCTCAAGCGAAGACAAACGGCTTCGCTCCGCTCATCACAGCCGACACACACATCGCTGCGAACTACCCTAAAGCTGTCTGGTAGACCTGGAGACACATCGTATGGCTTACACCCGCACTTGCTTTAAATCTGCTGTGTTCAGTTCCCTACTCTTGTTGGCTTCGGGATGTCGTTCCGCCGAACATAACTCACCCGGTACTGCCGCCAAGGTCAATTCATCAAGCGCGCCGTCAGCCGCGGCCGCAGCCCCCGTCGACCCCGCCACCGCATCCACCCTTAGCGGCACCATCGACATGGAAGGCACGCCTCCACCGAGCGTCAAGATTGACATGTCCATGGACCCTGCCTGCGCCTTTGCCGGCGACAACCTCACCGAGCAGTACGTTGGCGGTAAGGGCCACCTCGGCAACGTTTTCGTCTACATCAAATCCGGCGTGCCGGCATCGTCAGCACCTTTAACTACACCGCCGATTCGGATCGATCAGAAGGGTTGCCGCTTCACCCCGCACGTGGCCGCCCTGCAGCAGGGGGGCTTGGTGCAGTACACCAACTCCGACCCCACGATGCATAACGTGCACACGGTCGCCACCGTGCCCGGCGACAACAGCGTCGACGTGTCGCAAGGGCCCAACGCCAAGCCCGAAACCCGCCGCTACAACGCGCCGGAGACCATGCTGGCCATCCGCTGCAATAACCACCCCTGGATGCAGGCGTTCCTGAACATCGCGCCCAACCCGTACTTCGCGGTCACCGGCCCGGATGGCAGCTTCTCTATCCCGAACCTGCCGCCCGGCAGCTATACGCTGGCCGCTGTGCATGAAAAACTTGGCGAACAGGACACGCAAATCACCGTCGCCCCGCACAGCACGGCGAAAACGTCCTTGACCTTCACGGTGCAGTAACGGTATACCCGGGCCCATCGCGTCATCAGACCCCAAACAAAGGCACGTACAGATGAACCTAAACGCCGCACTTGGCACCCATGCCCTGCCCCTCTGGTTTCTTGTCTTTTCCCTGTTTCTTCCGCGCATTGCCATCATTGTTGCCTGGCTGCAGCACAGCGTGCCAACCTACATCCCCAGCACGGTCAACGTGGTCGGCGCCATCATCGCGCTGCTCATCCCACGCATTCTGATCTGCTTCTGGATCTACCAGGACCAGGGCATCAGCCTATGGCTGCTGATCCACGCCATCGGCCTCATCGTGGCCTGGGGCGGCGGGGGAGGCAGCTACGCGCGCCGGCGCCGCGTTGACGTTATCGACTGATCGCGAAAAGGGCAAGCACAATGCGGTGCTTGCCCTTCCCTTAGCACACGACTTACTACAGTTCCAGAATGATCGGCATGATCAGCGGTCGGCGGTTCGCGTTCTTCTGCAAAAACCGCTTCAGGTCGGTGCGGATCTTTTCCTTCATCACGCCGTAGTCGCGCCGCTCTTCCCCGCTCGAGGTCTCCAGCGTCCGCGCTACGATGTCCCGCGCGTTGCGCAGCAGGTCCGGATCTTCCACCGCAAAGCCGCGGGTCGTGATCTCTGGCTGACCTTCCACCTGCCCCGTCTTGCGGTTAATCGCAATGATCGGCAGAAATACGCCGTCGCCGCCCAACTGCTTGCGGTCCTTGATCACGGTGTCGTCCACAACATCTGCGGTCGAGTTGTTGTCGATGCAGACGCGCCCCGTGGCGATCTTGCCGGTCTTCTGCGCCGACTTTTCGTCCACTGTCAGCACATCGCCGTCTTCGAGCAGGATCACCTTCTCCGGCACACCCGTCGCCGCCGCAAGCTCGGCATGCCGCTTCAGGTGACGGTAGTCGCCATGCACCGGAATAAAGAACTTCGGGCGCACCAGGTTGATCATCAACCGCAGCTCTTCCTGCGAGCCATGCCCTGACACGTGAATCAAGCCATTCGTACCGTCATCGTGGATCACGCGCGCGTCGCGCCGCTCCAGGTGGTCGATCACGCGATAGATCGCCTTCTCGTTGCCCGGGATCACACGCGAAGACAGGATGACCGTGTCACCCTTGTCGATCTTGGCGAATTTGTGGTTGTCCACCGCGGCCCGCGAAAGCGAACTCATCGGCTCACCCTGCGTGCCCGAGATCAGGATGCACAGCTTGTCGTCCGGCGTGTCTTTGATCTGCCCTGGATGGATGATCAGACCCGGCGGCGGGTCCAGGTAGCCGAGGTCCTGCGCGATCTCGCTGGAGTTGTCGATGGAGCGGCCAACCAGCGCAACCTTACGCCCATGTTTGTGCGCCAGCTCCATCGCGATGCGGATGCGGTGGATAGACGAGCTGAAGCAGCTAAAAAACAGCTTCTTGCGGGTAGCCGCAAAGATGTCATCGAGCCGCGGACGCACGGCCTTTTCGCCCGGCGTGAATCCGGGCCGGTCGACGTTGGTGGAGTCCTGCAGCAGGGCCAACACGCCCTGCTTGCCCAGGTCCGCAAAGGCCTGTAAATCAAACGGGTGCCCATCCGGCGAGCTGAGGTCGATTTTAAAGTCGCCCGTGTGCAGCACGGTGCCGACGGGCGTCGTGACGGCTAGCGCCACGCAGTCCACCAGTGAGTGCGTCACGCGGATGGGCATGACGCTGAACGGCCCCAGCGTGAAGCGCTTCCCGGGAAGGATCTCGATCAGATCGGTCTTGTCCAGCAGCCGGTGCTCGTCCAGCTTGCCTTCCACGTACGCCAGCGTGAACTCCGTGCCATATACCGGCACGTTCAGCTCGCTCAGAATCCACGGCAGGCCGCCGATGTGATCCTCGTGCCCGTGCGTCAGCACAATGCCGCGCACCTTGCTCCTGTTTTCAATCAGGAAGCTGATATCGGGGACGACGATGTCGACACCCAACAGCTCTTCTTCGGGAAACATCAAGCCGGCGTCGATGACAAGAATGTCGTCGCCGAAACGGAGCGCAAGGCAGTTCATACCGAACTCGCCCAATCCGCCGAGCGGAATGATCTGCAACTTATCTAAGGCCATGGACCTTCAGTTTAGCTGATGCCGGTGCGGCGCCGCTTGCGCCCGCAGAAAGCCATCGCAGCCGCATCAAAGCGCCCGCAGCAGCCGAAGCGGCAGCTGGAAGATCGCGGCAATCAGCTCAAACACACCTTGCACGGCCAAGCCGACCAGCCGAAAGGGCAGCAACACGAGCCAGACAATCGGATACAGCAAGACCAGCAGCAACGCCGCAGGCCAGCAGACAATCAGGAGCAAGACGAAAAGAAATAGCTTCATACCATCCGCCTGATGGAAGTACGCGAAACACCGGAGGACGGTTCCCGTAGCTCAGGATGCCTTCGCTTCGCGCAGTAGGGCTTCATGCAGCAGCATCTTCAAGTATGTCTGATACTTGAGCCCACGCTTTTCTGCCTGGTCACGGGCCATCTGAATGTCGACGGGATCCAGACGAATTGTCGTCGTCGGGAGGCCCATGCGTCGCGCTACGGTGCCGCGTCCAAGACGGCCTTCCTCGGCTGCTCTGACGAACTCCTGGTCAAGCTCATCCTGGTGCTCGAACCACCATTTCGCCTCGTCGGCCTCAGACTCAAACTTCGGAAGAATTCTCTTTTCCAGCATCTACACT
>CAXTRU010000042.1:7606-15178 GCA_964246665.1 uncultured Acidobacteriaceae bacterium | reverse complement strand
CGGGCGTGCCGTTGCTGCTCATCGATCATCACCGGCCCATCGGCCAGCCGGAAGGATCGACAGTGATCACGTCCTACGGTAAGGGCGACGAGGCCGGGGATGGCAAGGATGTGGCTACCAGCGGCCTGCTGTGCTGGTGGTGTGCCCGCGCGCTGGTGGGCGAGGTGAAGGCGGCAGAGTGGCTTTGGCTGTGCGGCATTTCGATCCTGAGCGACCTTGGCGACAAGGCGCCATTTGAAGAGCTTGCGGCGGCGAAGGCGCGGTTCGGCGGCGGTGCTTTGCGCGATGCGACGAGTCTGCTGAACGCTCCACGGAGGACCAATGAAGGGCGTGCCGACGCGGCGCTCGCGCTGCTGATGAAGGCAAGCGGGCCCAAGGATGTGACCAGCGGCAAGTTTGCCGAGACCGCGGAGTTGCTGAAGGCGAAGGACGAGGTCGGTGAGGCGTTGGCCTATGCACGTAAGCAACCGCCGAAGTTCTCCAAAGCTGTCCGCGATGAGCTTGGCGCGGACCTGGTAGCGATCCGCATGCACACCGGCTGCCAGGTGCACCCGTTGGTCGCGCAACAGTGGCGTGGGCGCTTCAGCAAGAGCGTGGTGTTTGGCGTGAACACGGGCTACCGGCCGGGGTGGGTGACGTTTTCCGGGCGCGCGCCTGCGGGTGTGAATCTGATTGAGTTTTTAGCGCGGCATCGGCCGCCGGAAGCGGACAACAGCTATGGCCTGGGCCACAACCAGGCAAGCGGTGGGGCGTTGCCGGTGAAGGTGTGGAATCGGTGGATCCAGGAGATCGGTTTCGGCGATGAGATGGTGGTGGATGAGAGCGAGGCCGCGGATGCGCCGGTCGCGGCTGCGGATAGCTCGGTGGAGTTGATGGAGGCTGGAGAGTGATGGCGGAGAACGTGGAAGAGATGCGGGGGGCGGGTCGACCGAAAAAGCAGGTTCCCCGTTCGGGGAATGACAAAGAGAAGCAGGTTCCCCGTTCGGGGAATGACAAAGAGAAGCAGGTTCCCCGTTCGGGGAATGACAAAGAAAAGCAGGTTTCGGGGAATGACAAAAAGAAGAGCGGTGCCGTGGTGTCACTGAGTGCAGGGGATGAGCCGGTGCCCAAGAGCGTCGCGAAGAAGGCGGCCAAGAAAGGCGCCAAGAAGAAGGCGAAGAAAGCCAAAACAAAGCCGCCGACCAAGAAAGAGATCGCCGACGCTGAGCTGGAGCGCATGTTGACCACGCCGATGTCGCAATGCGCGGCGTTGGAGGGCTTGCCGCAGCTGCAGTTTCCCCGCGAAGCGATGCGGTTGGGCTTTCCGGTGAAGGTGATGGGCGGCGGTGGGTTAAAGACGAGCGACACGCGGCGGTTCCAGGCCAATCCTCACTTGCGTGTGTCGTTGGGCTACCTGTGCGATGTGCTGCAGTACCTGCGCAAACACGGGATCCACATGTACCGCATGAGCTCCGACATTGCGCCCTACGCCACGCACCCGGACATGCCGCAGTTTCACAACATGGTGAAGGAGAGCGCGGGCGACCTTGCCACGTTTGGCCGCTATGCACGTGAAGCCGATGTGCGTTTGAGCTTTCATCCCTCGCAGTTCATCGTGCTGAACAGTGAAAACGAGAAGCTCACGGTGAAGAGCATGTGGGATCTGGATTCGCAAGCCGAGATGCTGGACCTGATGGGGTGCGGTCCCGAAGCCGTGATGGTGGTGCATGTGGGCGGCGCGTACGGCGATCGCGAGTCTGGCTGGCGGCGCTGGGCAGAGACTTGGAAGCGCCTAGGCGAGCCTGTGCGGCGACGGTTGGTGCTGGAAAACGATGACATTCGCTACTCCGCCGCCGATGTGCTGAAGGTGCATGAGGCGACGGGCGTGAAGTGCGTTTGGGATTACCAGCACCACTGGTGCTTCAATCCTGAAGGCTTGCCGCTGGTGGAAACGTTGGAGAAGTTCTGCGCCACGTGGCCCGCGGGTGTGCGCCCCAAGATGCACTTCAGCTGTGCGCGTACGGAGATGCGCGAGATCAAGCGCAAAAACCGCAAGACCGGCAAGCTGGAGATGGTACTGCAGCCGCCAATCTGGACGGGACATGCTGACTACAACAACCCATTTGAGTCCATCACGTTTCTGCGATCAATCCAGCATATCGACGTCGACGTGATGCTTGAGTCGAAGTCGAAGGATCTGTCGCTGATCCGGCTGCGGAACGACATGGCGAAGTTTGCGCCCGACCTGGCCGCGCGCTATGGCGTGGACGCGGCGCAGGCGGCCGAAGATGTCGGCGAGGTGGTGGAAGAGGCTGAGGAGGAGTTGGTGGCTGATTGAGGCTTCGCCCGCAGTCCACCGGAGCATGTGGCGCGACCTCAACTGCCAGAGGCTGACGCGACGGACGCCAAGGCTTCGCGAAGGTGCGCCACGGAGTTAGTGGCGGGTGCGGGCCTTGGCGGCGGTGGGTTTGGCGGCCGGTTTTGTTGCGGGTGCGCCGCCCAGCGCCTTGTGGACGCATTGCGTGTAGGCGTTGAGGAAGCCTTCGCGCAGGTTGCTGTATTCCGCGACGGTGGAGAACTTGCGCTGGCCCGCAGGCGCGTTGAGGAAGTAGGCCGTCGTGGCGATGTGGTGCGGGTTGTCGAAGAACAGGTAGATACCCAACACGTTGCCGTCGAGCTGTGTGCGATCGAAGCCGTAGATCTCGAAGCCGTTCAGCGTGGGCTTCATGGCGTAGTTGCGCTGCGTGTCTTCACCCTTGGCATTGATGGCGTCGAACTCGCTGATCAGCTCGGGCTTTTCCGCGGCGTAGGTGGAGGCGGGCAGCTGCTCAATCTTGACGTTGGCGAATGGCGCGCTGTTGGGGTACTTGAACGCAGCGAGTAGGCCGTCCATAATCTTGATCTGCTTGGGCCCGGTGAGCGTCTGCGCGGGGCGCGTCATCGGCGTTTGCGGCAGAGGGGTTGTCTGCACAAGATCGGGCCCGCCCGGAATCTGGCACGCGGTGTAGGGCTTCAGTGCGGCGGAGATGGGCCGGTTCCCAGATTTGCCGGCAGCAGGCGTGGTTTGCGCTGGCAGCTGCGAGACGAGGATGCATACGGCCAGAGCGGCCCGAGCGACGGTGAGGCGATGCGGCATAAGGGAAGGGTAACCCAGCCGCTGACTCATACCTAACTCCTGAAGTACGCTGCCTACCGCTTCTCCAGACCTGCTGTTTGCTTGCCTTACTGCGGCGCTGACACGCGACGGCCCCTTGACTACGGGGTCGCTATATCCGGCCCAGAACTGGACGGCAGCGACGTCTCGTGAAGGCCATCGTGCCGCGAATGTTTGCTGGGCGGCATCTGCACAGGGCGATCCTCGGCGGCCACCACCAGGCAGTCGCGGCCCTCGGCTTTGGCGCAGTACATCATGGTATCGGCTGCACGGATAATGCTGTGCAGGTCGCCGCCGTCCTGTGGGTAGGTGGCAAGGCCGAAGCTGGCGGTGATGCGTAGGTGAAGGCCCTCGCCGGTCAGCAACTCGGTGGTGCGCAGGTGATCCCGCAGATGCGCGGCCGTCTCCGTCGCTTGCGGTTTATCCAGGCCGTGCAGCAGGGCCACGAACTCGTCGCCGCCGTAGCGGAAGGCGGAGTACTGCGGCCCGAGAGTGCGCTTAATCAGGCTGCCGGCCTCGGCCAGGAGCCGCGACCCAACCAGATGACCGTAGGTGTCATTCACGCTTTTGAAGCGGTCGAGATCGAAGAACAGCAGGCTGAAGTGGTTGGTCACGGGCATCAGCGACGGCTTGATCGCGAGGGTAATCTCTTTCTCCAGCATGGTGTACAGATAGCGTGCGTTGTACAGGCCCGTGCAGTCGTCCGTGATGCTCAGGCGATGCACCAGATTCACCTGGCGGGCGTTTTCGAGCGCGATGGCGGCGTAGTCGCAGAGCACGCGAAGGAACGAGAGGGAACTGCCGGGCATCAATTCCAGCTTGCTGTTGTGAAGCTGCAACACGCCCAGGGTTCTGCCGCCATGCCGAAGGGGCAGGCAGGCGATGGAGTGGAGATTCAGCTCCGGGTGTTCCCGCGCAAAACGCGCCCAGTCGCGATCGAGCCGTACGTCAGGAATGACCAGCGGTTCGCCCGTGAGCGCAACCCAGCCCGCGATGCCCTCGCCGCGGCGGAGCTTGGTGCCGTTCGGCACGGACGATTTGCCCGTGGTGAGGGCGTAATGGAGATCACCCGTCTCTTCATCGACCATCAGGAGCGACCAGCGCTCCGGCCCGAAGTACTCTTCCATCTTGCCGAGAATGGCTCGCAGCAGGGGCTCAAGCTCGAGGTTGGAGGTGAGCGCCTGCGCCACCTCATGGAAGAGCTTCAGCTCATCGGAGGCTAGACCCTTCCCCGAGTGAATGAGGGATCGTGGACTCAGAACGTTCACCTTTAACCCGGGGGCAAAGTGGGAGCTGACCGGGACCCTAAGCATAACGTTGGGGCCTTAACCACTCCAAAATACTGGGCAAACCTTTGCCCAAGTTGAACTTGGGATTTCGATTATCGCACAAGGCATTCTGCATCACTCAAAGGAGTGAGCCCGGCGTTGCGTGAGAGCAACAAGTATGCCTCTGCCCAGTCCTAACCGCCGATCTGGACCATGCTCCGGGAAGGCTTCAAAAAGCCAGGCTCGCCGATGTGGTGGCGAGCCTCTTTGCGGTCCACGACGCGGCGAATCCACACGCTTGCCGCCTCGTCCGTCGCACCCCCATGCAGCAGCCCAGCCAAGTCATGATCGGTTTGGGAGAACAGGCACGTGCGGATTTTGCCGTCTGAGGTAAGCCGAACGCGGCTGCAATGGCCACAGAACGGGTGCGACACCGGCGCGATGATGCCGATCTCGCCAAGCCCATCGTCAAAGGTGTAGCGCCGGGCCGTCTCAGAAAGATTGTTTGCCGGCAAAGCCACCACCGGACGCAGGCGGTTCAACCTTGCGACGATCTCATCCAGGCGCACCACAGTCTCCGGGGTCCAGGTGCGGTCCTCTTCCAACGGCATGAACTCGATGAAGCGGACGATGACGCCCTCTGTGCGGGAAAACTCGGCGAAAGCTTCGACCTGATCCTCGTTGAAGCCGCGCAGCAGAACGGCATTGACCTTAACAGGCCCAAGACCGGCATCCTGGGCCGCCCGGATACCGTCGCGGACCCGCTGGAAGCTGTTCGGCACACGGGTAATGCGCGCAAACGTCTCCGGGTCGACCGCATCCATGCTCACCGTCACGCGATGGAGGCCGGCCGCTTTCAGGTCGCGCGCCATCGAGGCCAGAAGATGGCCGTTGGTCGTCAGTGCCAGGTCCAGGGTGTCCGCGGTGTCGAAGGCTGGACGCAGGCGTGCGGTGTCCCGGATCAGGTCAACCAGGCCGCGCCGAAGCAGGGGCTCACCGCCGGTAAACCGAATCTTTTCCACCCCAAGCGCGATAAAGAGACGCAGCATCCTGGAGTAGTCCGTCAGTGGGAGCTCGCCCAGGGACTCGGCCCCGTTGCCGGTGCGGCAATACACACACCGAAAGTTGCAGCGATCGGTTACCGAGAGCCGCAGGTCGGTAATGGCTCGCCCATGGCTGTCCCGCAGCCGCTGCGATGCCGCCATGTCGACCGCGCCCGCCCGAAGACGCTCCATCGAGCCCTCCAGCAAGGGCAAGGGTGCAGTGTCCGGCATGGTCGGTATCGATGTGGCCATAGGTCTAACGCTTTAGATGCACCGCAGGGAGCGGCGCTTCGCGGTGCCGCGATGCGACCGGCCAATCCAGCTCCGCCAGGGGTTCCGATGTTGCCGTCACGGAAAGAAAAGCAAGGGCGAGCGAACCCGGCCAGCCAGGATGTTGAGTCATCATAGCGCATCACCCCGGCAGCACCGGCGGCGGAGACTGCCCCCAGCCACGGCCATGCATCAACGAAACAGAGGATTTATGGACATCCAGCGAGTCGGCACAAAGCCATCCACGAAAGGACCGTCCGAGTGGTTCACCGGCACGGTCCGTATCGATCCCCTGTTCCAGGCGCCGGATCCGGCCCTGGTACAGGGCGCAAGCGTGACCTTTGAGCCCGGCGCGCGCACGGCCTGGCACACGCACCCGCTCGGGCAGACGCTGATCGTCACGGCCGGTTGCGGGCGAGCTCAGAAGGAGGGTGGGCCGGTGGAGGAGATCCGGCCGGGCGATGTGGTGTGGTTTGCGCCCGGTGAGAAGCACTGGCACGGCGCTGCCCCAACGACCGCCATGACCCATATCGCCATTCAGGAGAAGCTGGAGGGCAAAGTTGTGGACTGGATGGAGCACGTCACCGACGAGCAGTACGGCCTCTGACGGGCAGGGGCGAGGTGTGGGCGCCAGGCTAGATGCCGACGCCGAACTCCAAATCCTGGGCTGACTGACGCCTCCGCTCACCGGAGTGGGCGTAGAAGTCGTACGGGGTACGGCGGTGGAACTTGTAGCGCTGCCGCAGCTCGCGCCCAACCACGACGCCCACCGCCAGCACCGTGATTCCAGCGGACACGAGACCCACATTGCGTAACACAATGCGGCTCTCGGAGGCGGCAAAGTCGATGGTGTCTTCGACTCCGTGCCTGAGCTTGCGAAGGGAACGGGACAGCTTCATGCGATGCATCATAGCGCAGCCGTGCTGCAACCGGGTAACCCGCCTCCGTGGCAGATGGAAGTCTCTTTTCGGGGATAATGCATGCCTGTCGGGTCAGTCCTTGGCGCTGGATGTGGGGGACGCCGCAGGGGCCGAAGGCGCGGCCGTTGCCGCCGGAGCGCTTGCCGGCTTGTTGTCGCCGCCGTCCTTGCTGCCCGATCCGGCGTCGCCGCCTGGAGCCGCGGCACCGCTGCCTTCGCTGTTGCCACTGGTCGAGGGCTTGGCGGAGGAATATAGATCCTTGTACCAGCCAGAACCTTTGAACTGAATGGCCGGCGCTGTCAGGGTGCGCTCCAGAGTGGCGCTGCAGTGGGGGCAGGTCGTCAGGGGGGCGTCAGAGAACTTCTGGATCTTTTCCACCCGTCGGTGGCATTGCTGGCATTGGTACTCGTAAAGGGGCATGGGACTCGCGATCTCTCGTTCAATCTTCGCACCTTTATGGATGGCAGCGGAGCGCGTCCCGTTGCGACAGGCGGCGGTCGGCCGGTGCGGGCGCGGGATGGTCGTAGGCATCGGCGTGGACCTCGGCCGGGGTGAACCGGCTGGTCTGCTTGCCGATGCGGCGGAAGAGCGCCGTCACTTCCGCGTCCAGCGTCTTGTCCTTGCCGCACGCAATCACCCTGTGACCTTGCCCGAGCGCCGAGGCGAGCTCACGCAGCCGGTGCAGCGACTGCGGAATGACCAGCGCGCCGGCACCCAGGTAGGTGTACTCGCGGCACAGCAGGATGCGGGCGTTCTCGTACAGGCCGTCACGCCCCAGGTCGCGGCGGCGGTGGCGCGGGTCGGCGTGCAGCCCGCTCCGGCCGTTGTGGACCAGTTCGCCCGAGTCCGCGTCGTAGCGGTAGATGCAGTCAGGGCGTTCGCGATGGGCGGAGTCGGCACCGTAGTAGGCGGTGGCGTCCAGCACATCCGTGACCACG
>CAXTRU010000042.1:2414-7528 GCA_964246665.1 uncultured Acidobacteriaceae bacterium | reverse complement strand
TGCGGCCACCGGGTTGGGCGGTGCGGCGAACGGCCGGCTTGCAGATCGCCAGCGACAGAAGGGGCTCGGCCCCGGGCAGCGGCGGCGGCGCGCAGGGCGCACCGCCACGGTCGGAGGTTAGCTTGTACAGGTAGGTCCGCAAGACCTGCCTAGTCTACTTGGTGTCGGTGTTGGGGCGACCGACGTTGGGGTCCAGGCGGCTGGCGCCTTGGAAGGGCAGCATCCAACCGGGGTACTCGGGCGGCAGCTTGCTCGCCTCGTCCAGCTGCTCCAGCTCTTCGGGGCTGAGCCTTACGTCCACCGCGGCGAGGTTGTCGTCCAGCTGCTCCTTGCGCTTCGCGCCGATGATCAGCGAGGTGACCACGGGCTGGTGCAGCAGCCAGGCAAGCGCGATGCGGGCGGGCGAACAGCCGTGGGCTTCGGCGATGGGACGCAGGACGTCGAGGATGCGCCAGGTTCGCTCCTTGTCGACGATAGGGAAGTCGAACTCGGAGCGGCGGGTGCCTTCGGGCTTCTGGTTTTCGCGGCTGAACTTGCCGGAGAGGAGACCGCCGGCCAGGGGGCTCCAGACCAGGAGGCCGGTGCCGGTGTGCCGGAACATGGGGGCGAACTCGCGCTCAAGGTCGCGGCCCGCGACCGAGTAGTAGGCCTGCAGGGTGTCGAAGCGGGCGTAGCCCTTGAGCTCGGAGGTGGTGATGGCGCGGGAAAGCTTCCAGGCTTCCCAGTTCGAGGCGCCGATATAGCGCACCTTGCCCTGCTGGACGAGGGTGTCGAGCGCGCGCAGGGTCTCCTCGATGGGCGTGACGCTGTCGTTGCCGTGGATCTGGTAAAGGTCGATGTGGGCGGTGCCGAGTCGCTGGAGGCTGGCCTCGACGGCGTCCAGGATGTGGCCGCGGCTGGCGCCGATGTCGTTGCGGCCGGGGCCGGTGCGCCCGAAAACCTTGGTGGCGAGGATGACGTCCTTGCGGGCGATGCCGAGATTCTTGAGGGACTGGCCGAGCGTCTTTTCGGACTCGCCTTCGGAGTACACATCGGCGGTATCGAAGAAGTTCACGCCGGCATCGAGGCAGCCCTTGATCAGCTCGTCGGCGCCGGCCTGGTCCACCTGGCCGACCTTGGTCCAGAAGCCGGAGCCGCCGTGGAAGGTCATGGTGCCGAAGCAGATGGTTGGGACGAGGAGACCTGTGTCGCCGAGGGTTTTGTACTGCATGTGGGGAGGGTCCTTGGCCGATGGCGTCGGCACGGCTGATTGGATGCCGTGGTCGTGGCCGGGATACCCCCCTCCCCCGGGGGTGGGGGGATTTTTGACCTAAAATCTTTTGTTGCAACAACTTGCAAAATGTGTTGGTCTGCAAACTATTGCAAACAAGGAACTTATGTGCAAAATATCTGGAATCAAGCACTTACGGCGATACGTCCGGAGGAAATGGACGACGCCAGCGCAACATCCTGAGTCTTTGCCTATCTCTCACACGAGTGTATCGAGTGGAGGGGCAATTGTACGCAAACCAAATTGCAGGCAATTGGGGCAGTCTGCGGCTTTTCAGAACGGCTGCGCGGCTTGTAGATCGGGGAAAGCTGTATGCTCGGGCGCATGCGGACGGTTTGGCTTTGGATGGCGTTGTGTTTTGGAGTTGGGACCATGCAGGCACAGCAGCCGACGGCGGCGCCGGCACCGCCGATGGGATGGAACAGCTGGGACGCTTATGGGCTGACGATCACGGAGGCGCAGTTTCGGGCCAATGTGGACGTGCTGAAGACCAAGCTGCTGCCGTTTGGGTGGCAGTATGCCGTGATCGATGAGGGGTGGTTCTTCTTCAATCCGCAGGACCGTCCGACGCCCGACAAACTGCACTATGCGATCGATGGCTACGGGCGGTACGTTCCCGTGCCGGCGCGCTTTCCGTCCTCGATGGGACGCGAAGGCATCGGACGCCCAAGCGCGGGCAAGCTGCCCGTGACACTGGAAGAGACCAGCTTCAAGTCGCTGGGCGACTACGTGCACGCGCAGGGGCTGAAATTTGGCATCCACATTGTGCGCGGCATTCCGCGGGCGAGCGTGGAGCGCAATCTGCCGATCGAAGGCTCCCCCTTCAAAGCCCAGGATGCAGCGGATACCAGCGACGCCTGCCCCTGGGATCCGACGAACTGGGGCGTGCAAGACAATGCGGCAGGGCAGGCCTGGTATGACTCACTGCTGCGGCAGTATGCGGGGTGGGGTGTGGACCTGCTGAAGGTGGATTGCATTGCCGCCCACCCGTACAAGGTGAGCGAGATTCGCATGATTCGGCGGGCGATGGATAAGGCGGGCCGGCCCATGGTGCTGAGCCTTTCGCCGGGGCCGACCGACCTGAGCCACGCGGAAGAGATCAGCACGCTGGCCAGCATGTGGCGCATCTCCAACGATGTGTGGGACCTTTGGGCGCCGGCGGGAGGGCAGACGGACGGCTTTCCGCAAAACATCCAGGCGCAGTTTCCGCTGCTCGCCCTATGGGCGCCGTACGCCAAACCGGGCAACTGGCCCGATGCCGCCATGCTGCCGCTGGGCCAGCTAAAGCCGTCCGCGGGCTGGGGCGAACCGCGGGCCTCGCGCCTGACGGCGGAAGAGCAGCGCACGCTGTTGACGTTGTGGGCCATCGCCCGCAGCCCGCTAATCCTGGGCGCGAATCTGACGATGCTGGATGCGTCGACCATGAGCCTGCTGACCAACCGCGACCTCCTTCGCATCAACCAAACCTCGACCCACAGCGCGCAGGTGCTGCATGACGGCGACCTGGTGGCGTGGCGCGCCGACCTGCCTGGTGGCGAAAAGGCGATTGGGCTGTTCAACCTGGGCGACACGGAGATGAACCTGACCAAGCAGCTTCCGGACTTCGGCGCCGATCTCGGTGGGCGGGACTGGGCGGTGCGGAATCTTTGGGGCGGCGGTGTGGCGATTAGCGGGCATGAGTTTGTGGAGCGGGTGCCGCCGCATGGGTGTGTGTTGTTGATGGTGCGGTGAGGGGTGGGGAAGTTAGGGGTTAGGAGTTAGGAGTGAGGAGAGGAGAGATGAGAGAGGAGAGATGAGAGATGAGAGAGGAGAGAGGAGAGATGAAGGCGGAGAGTTGGAGGGGGTGAAGTCGAGTTCTGCATTGGTTGACTGCGCCGATTGGTGGCCGACGGTGTTTGGCCAGCGTTGATCTCTTGCGAAGCGCCCGGCGTCGGGTAATCTGTTTCTGTTCCGCAACGTCCTCCCGGAGTTTCCCGTGTCCAGGCCAAGTGTCAGCACTGTAACGATCGACGGCAACAAGTTCGATGTACTGACCGCACACGTATCGCTCTCCACGGTTCACGACGACCATGGCATGCCGCTGATGGGATCCGCGCGGCTTGCCATTGAGTGTGTCGCCGATATGCATGACGAGGTGAACCTGCCGTTCAGCACGCTTTCGGCGCTCTTTCAGCTTGCCAACGTGGTGACGCGCGACAAGATCAAGGACATCAAGATCGAGTTCTGGCGCGACGACAGCAAACAGGATGCCGTGTGCACGTACTCCTTCACGGGATGGATCAGCAACTATGTGACCGGCAGTGGCGGTGGCGGCAATCACACGCTGAGTCTGAGCCTGCAGCCCGCCCTGGATGCCAAGCAGTACAGCGATCTCCAGATCGGCAATTGATTCTTGGTCCGCGTGAAGAACGGAGATGTACATGCCAAGCCGCGAGGCTGCCGCGTCAACAAACCCAGATGAACCGACCCACGATCGGCCGGCGACGCACGTCGCTTTCCGGGCGCCCATGCTCGAATATGTGGTCAAAAAGAAGATCACGTACGAGCGTCCGCTGGCAGACCTTCGTCGGGTTTTTCTTGTGCATACCGGTCTGGTGGCCATGGGCGGCGAAGAGGAGTTTACGGTGCTCGAGTTCAGAGATGCGTTGTGGGTCGTACCGAATCTCAGTCCTCTGCCTCTGGCCTTTGGGCCTCTGCGGGGACAACTAGAGTCTCAGGGCGGCTACTTCGAAGCCACACTGGACGAGCTGCCGGAGCCTTGGCGAAGGCGCATCCTCGGGTTCCAGAGCGTGTACCTGCCGAGACCCTTTGAGGGTAACCTAAGCACAATACCCAACTGGGAGCTGAAAGGCCCTCTTCCACTCGGTTAGATCGGTATCCTGACACTCTTCCTTCATGGCGACGGCTCCCTCAAGCATTGGAGTAACACATGGTCAGACGACCATTACTGTGCCGGGTCGCTCCAAGGCCGACGGCTACGCGTTTCTAGAATCCGTCGGTAGTGGCTCGCTTCTCGGTACGGGGTCTGCTTACTTGCGCGACCTTGACCGTCTCCGTACCAGTTATAACGTCCAAATAGGCGAGTTGGGTCGGGAGGTCGCGTCGATGCGTGCCCAGAACGTCCCTGCTGCGGAAATTGCGGCATTTGCGAATGCGGAACGAAATCGCATTCTTCTAGGCATCCGGCTTCGCCAGAACCTTGGTGCGGCTGTAACGTTGGATCTCCGAGACCGTGTTCAGTATGGCCTTGCCGGACGTAGCTTCAACACCATGCTGGAGCGTGCAAAGAAAAGCGTTGCGCGCAGCGAGCCGCCCGGCGATGCCTATGAAGCGGTGATTGCGGGTGCCCTTCGTTCGAACGTCAAGGTGTCGGGCCGGGTGGCACGTGCGACCGAGTTCCTCAGCCGCGGTGGCACGGTCCTTACAGTGCTCGGAGTTGCGGCCAGTGGCTATGAGATCTACGAAGCCAAACCGGAAGATCGTGGCCGTGTGATCGCTGAACAGGCTGGCAGCACCGCCGCCAGTTGGGCCGCTTCGGGCGGTGCTGTGGCGCTATGCGTCGTTCTCGGCGCAGGTACTGGAGGCGTTGGCCTGCTTGCCATCGGGCTTGTGGCTGGCTTTGCCGGGGGCGCTGCCGGGTCCTGGCTGGGCGATAGGTTCTACTATTCCGTTCATGCCCGTGCCGCGCACCAGGTTCAAGCCACGGGCTGGGTGGAGCAACATCTGTTTCACCCCCACATGCCCTGATGCCGAACAACGGCGATAGCCCTTCATTGGCACTACTGCAGGTACGTCCACGCAGGAGGAGTACCGGGTGAGGCAACGATACGGTCTGATACCGGCG
>CAXTRU010000042.1:445-2333 GCA_964246665.1 uncultured Acidobacteriaceae bacterium | reverse complement strand
CCATTGACCGCCGCCGAGAGCCGTGCGGCTGCCGACAAGATCGCCGCAAGCAAAGATGCCTCCGGCGCGATGCCGGATGTGGATGCCAAACAGAACTTTGTCCTGCGCGCGCCCGGTGCCGATGACCTGACACTGGTGCCGGCGGAGTTGTCGGTGGCGCATCCCGCGAAGCCGGCCGAGACACAGCAGCAGTGCGGCCTGTTTCAGATGGATGCAGCTGGTAAGGCTGTGTACGTTTCCGTTGTGGGGCCAGACCTCAAACCGTATAGCTGGTGTGAGCAGTTGAAGGGATTGGGGCTTGCTGACGACCCTGGTGCGAAGCCGCGATTGATTGCGGTGTACTCCCTTCGGGCTGCTTCAGGGGACCACTACGACATGCCGTTTGTGCTGAACTGGTCTGCGGCACAGGGCGACTATCAAGTGGACTACCCTACGTCGTTGTGGCTGGTCCATCAGCCGAAGGGGGCGACTATCGCCGGGGCTCGTCAGTTGTTGCGTAGCCGGCGGTAGCGAAGGTCCTTGGCGGACGCATGCCGTCAGTGCGGGACAGAAGAGTGATTGCCCTCCTGCGCATCTTCGCCGTACTATCGCCCTAGACGATGGCATCTACGTTCAATCCGAGGAGCCCGTTGGCGGGTGGGAAGAAGGGCTCCGGCGGCGGGGACGGGGACCGCTTTGTTTCGGCTGAGGCGTTTGATGACGACGCGCAGTTTGAATTGAAGCTGCGCCCACATCGGCTGAACGAGTTCATTGGGCAGACCAAGGTCAAGGAACAGCTGGCGATCGCGATTGAAGCGGCCAGATCGCGCGGCGAGGCCCTGGATCACGTGCTTCTTTCCGGGCCTCCTGGGTTGGGGAAGACGACGCTGGCGACCATCATCGCAAATGAGCTTGAGGTGGGGTACCAGCAGACCTCGGCGCCCGCGTTGCAGGTGCAGGGGGACGTGGCG
The DNA here is from genome assembly GCA_964246665.1 of uncultured Acidobacteriaceae bacterium. Lineage (GTDB taxonomy): Bacteria > Acidobacteriota > Terriglobia > Terriglobales > Acidobacteriaceae > Granulicella. The sequence continues at coordinate 1,383 of CAXTRU010000042.1, read as the reverse complement.
GCGATCCTGACGAACCTGAAGAGCAAGCAGGTCTTGTTTATCGACGAGATCCACCGGTTGCAGCCGGTGATGGAAGAGAAGCTGTACACGGCGCTGGAAGATTACAAGCTGGACATCATGATCGGCACCGGGCCTTCGGCGCGGATTCATGGGGTCAAGCTCGATCCGTTCACGCTGGTGGGCGCGACGACGCGTCCGGGCTTGCTGAGTTCGCCGCTGCGGGCGCGGTTCGGTCTGCCGCTGCGGCTGGATTTCTATACCGACGATGAACTGCGGTTTATCGTGGAGCGCTCGGCCGAGGTGTTGGGCGTGGCCATTGATCATGATGGCGCGGGGGAGATCTCCATGCGCTCGCGTGGCACACCGCGCATCGCGAACCGGCTGTTGCGGCGCGTACGCGACTATGCGCAGGTGAGAGCGAACGGCGAGATCGATCGTGAGGTGGCCGTGCGCGCGTTGGACATGCTTGAAGTCGATACGCACGGGTTCGACGAGCTGGATCGGCGGCTGCTGCGCACCATTATCGAGAAGTATGACGGCGGGCCGGTGGGGCTGAACACGCTGGCCGCGGCGCTGGCGGAGGATGAAGATGCGCTGGAAGCGGTGTATGAGCCGTTTTTGATTCAGATTGGCTTTATCGATCGCACGCCGCGGGGGCGGGTTGCAACGAAGTTGGCGTACCGGCATTTTGGAATGGAGCCGCCGTTGCGGGCGGTGCCTGGGGCGATGCCTACGTTGTTTGAGTAGACCTTTAAAGACCAACGCAACGAGCGCGAAGGGCGCTAAGGTACGCCACGGGTTTGTTGCTTGGGGTTAGGTAGTGACGAAGGAGAGAAAGGCCCGGCGTTGCTTGATTGAGTAGCGCTTTAAAGACCAACGCAACGAGCGCGTAGGGCGCTAAGGTACGCCAGGGGTTTGTAGCGGGGGGTTAGGTAGGG
>CAXTRU010000042.1:0-435 GCA_964246665.1 uncultured Acidobacteriaceae bacterium | reverse complement strand
GGCGAACGGGGGAAGGTCTAGTACGGCGGGCCGTTGGGGTTGGGGGTGCCGCCGCGGTTGATGTGGCGGACGGCGACGGCGTAGCCGCGGCGGAAGCCTTCGCGGTAGTCGCGGCGGTCGGGTGGGGCGATGAACTTGGGGTTGCGGAACTCGTCGCGGTTGTTGACGTTGGGTGGGCGGTGATTTTCGTAGTCCTTGCGGGCGCCCTGGACGCCGTCCTGGAAGCCGCGGCGCTGGGCGTCACGGAACTCCTGCGGGGCCTGATCCCAGCCGCCCTGGCCGTAGCCCGGGGGCGGTGGCGGCGGCGGGCCCTGCTGGTAATACTGGGCCGAAGCGACGGCAGCGCTCGCGGCAAGCACGAGCGTAAATGCGGGGGTGATCCAACGTGTCGGTTTCATACGTGTCTCCTGCTGAACTTCCTGAGGACTTTGAGGT
>CAXTRU010000041.1:0-15198 GCA_964246665.1 uncultured Acidobacteriaceae bacterium | reverse complement strand
CCCCCAGCCTCGCCATCTCCCCCGGATGCGTTCACCCCAAACCTGGCCTCTCGCGCGGACACGCTTACCTCACACGTGCCATCTCGCCCGGATGCGTTCACCCCAAACCTGTCATCTCGACCGGAGCGAAGCGGAGTGGAGAGATCCCTGTCTCTCCCCGCCACCATCGATCCAGTCTCACCGAACCGCCAGATCCGCCATTGCTGCTGGCTCTTTGCCGCCACCTCGGCCCTTAACGTCCTCACCAAGGGCCTGATCGGCATCGTTTTCCCCATCGGCATCGTCCTGCTCTACCTCTTGCTCACCCGCGGTCTCCGCCGCGCCGTCAAACGCCTCGGGCAATTGCACCTCCTCAGCTCTTTCGCCGTCTTCCTGTTCATCGCCGCCCCGTGGCACATCGCCGCCGGCCTTGCGAACCCCACACAGGGCCACCCCGCCCCGTTCCTGTTCGTTCGCGATACCGCCTCAGCTCTCCCCTGGGGCCACTGGCAGGTGCCGCTGCCCACCGACGGCAACGTCCGCGGCTGGTGGTGGTTTTACTTCATGAACGAGCATCTGCTGCGTTATCTCAACCTTCGCGTCCCGCGCGACTACGACACCGTGCCGCTCGCGTTATTTTGGGGCCTCTGCTTCATTTGGCTGATGCCCTGGTCCGCCTTTGCCTTCAAAGCCACCAGCTGGGCCGTGCCCCTGCGCTCAGAGAAGTGGCGCAGCCAGTTTCTCCGCCACGATCTCCCGTTGCAGCGCCGCGGCCGGCTCCTTCTCGTCCTGTGGGCCGCGTTCGTGCTGCTCTTCTTCTCGCTGTCCACCCGGCAGGAGTACTACATCCTCCCCGCACTGCCCGCGGCCGCGGTACTCATCGCCGGCTGGCTGGCCTACCGGGCCGTCGACACGCCCGTTGCCGAAGCCCACCGTCGCGCCGGTCGGCGCATCACCGCCGCGCTCGCCCTCATCGGCGTCCTCGCTGCCGCGGCAACGCTCTTCTTCATCGTCCACACCCGCGCCCCCGCACCGGACACCGACCTCGCCCAGCTGCTGCAACAAAACCCCGGCGAGTACGCCCTCAGTTTCGGCCACTTCCTCGACCTGAACGCCAAGGCGCTCGGCCTCTTCCGCGTTCCTCTCGTGCTGACCGCCATCGCGCTCGGCCTCGGCTTTCCGCTCGCCTGGTATCTCCGTACACGCCGCGAGGTGCACCGTTCCAATCTCGCGCTCACCGGCGCCACCTTTCTTTTTCTGCTTGCCGCCCACCTTGGCCTGCAAACCTTTGCGCCCGTCCTCAGCTCCGCGCAGCTTGCCGAAGCGATCCGCGCGCAAGTCCACCCGAACGACCTCCTCGTCCTCCATGGCGAGTACGAAGCCGGCTCCACCCTGGGCTTCTATCTCGGACGCCCTTCCGCGTACAGCATGAAACCGAAGCGCGCACAAAATCCCATTCACATCCTTGAAGGCCGCAGCTCCAACCTCTGGTACGGCTCGTTCTTTCCCGATGCGCCGCCGATCTTTGAAACCCCCTCCAGCCTGGCCGCCAAGTGGACCGGGCCGCAACGCATCTTCCTTTGGCAATCGCTCACGGACCCGCCTAACACCCTGCCCGCGCTCCCCGGGCCCGTCTATGTCCTCGCCCGCAGTGGCGGCAAGGAGATCGTCAGCAACCAGCCCGCCCCTTGATGTGCAATGCAATACGCAGCCAGCGGCTATGATGGCGGCAAACCCCTGGGGCCTTCCGCTCCTGTACCTGATCCCTGTTTTCTGGACCCTGTTCATGCCCGTCGACCCAAAAGAACTGCGTCACGTCCCCCTTTTCTCGCTTCTGGATGAAGACGAACTCGCCGTGCTTGCCCAGCAGGTGGAGCTGCGTGAGTTTGCGCCGCGCCAGCGAATTTACAAGGTCGACGACCCGTCCGCGCGGGCGTTCATAGTGATGTCCGGCTGTGTGCGCGTTACGTCGGTCGACCAGGACGGCCAGGAGATCCTGTTCTCTGAACCCAAGCACGGCGACTTTTTCGGTTTCGCCTCCATGCTCGACGAAGCGCCGCACCAGACCAGTGCCATCGCCATCGAGCGCACCCTCTGCGTTGAGGTGGATCGCCACGATCTGTCCGAGCTCTTCAAACGCAAGCCGCTCGCCGGCCTCGACCTGCTGACCGTGGTCGCCCGCGAGATCCACGCGACGCAGCAGCTGGTGAAAGGCCGCTCTGCCCGCAACCCCAACGAACTCATCGACGAGCGTGAAACCTTCGGTGAACGCATCGCCGACCGGGTGGCGTCGTTCGGCGGCTCGTGGACCTTTATCATCACCTTCGCCGCGGTGCTTACCGTCTATACCACCATCAACGTCGTGCTGAGGGGCCGCGCCTGGGACCCGTACCCCTTCATCCTGCTCAACCTGTTCCTGTCGATGCTCGCCGCCATCCAGGCGCCGGTCATCATGATGAGCCAGAACCGGCAGGATTCGCGGGATCGCCTTCGCTCCGAGCTAGACTTCGAGGTCAATCGCCGCGCCGAAGCTGAGATTCAAACGCTCTCCCGAAAGCTGAATTTCCTGCATGAGCGAATCGACGACGTCGACGATCGTCTCCGCGCCCCGAACACCTTGCGCGACCCCAACGACTTGCAAGGGTAGGGGAGTCTTCTTGGGGGGCACGCGTTGCGTTTGTAAACGAAGCAGAACTCCAGCGCTCGTGGACGTGCTGAGTGTCTCAACTTCGGCCAACCTTGCCGGCTCCATGACGAAAAAGCGGCAGTGCAAACACCTGCTGCCGGTTGTACCGTGGGTGCATGGATTCAAGCCTGGTGCAAACCTTCGGCCCACGCTTTGTTGTGGATGACGTCCGCGACCTGGAACTGCTGACGGATCTCCTTGCCACCTCGCGGGACCACCTCAACGTTGTTCTTGCCGTCGCCAGCTACCTGGAACGAATCCCGGACGGGGCCCGCCACTTCAAGCCCGCACTGCAACAGCGTTTGGAGCACAGCGTTACCCAACTCCATGTCGCCGCCGCCACGTCTGCCTAGCTGTCCGGAAACTCGCCGTCGCAGTCGATCTCGAGGTAGACCAAGGAGGGTGGCTAAATCGCTGAGTTCAAGTCGGAAACCATCTCCGCAGCGCGCATGCGCTGGATGGCAGCAAGCAAAGCAAGGGCATCGTCTCGCTTCAGGTCCGGCCGCGGCGTGCGCGCGAAGAAGGGAGTTAGCGCAGGGCACAGCTGCTGCAGTGCGTTATAGGACCGGTCCGGAAAGTACATCGCTTTTAGCTTTGCCGTAAGCCGATCCGCCTCCGCCGCATCGATCGCACCTGCGGCTACAGCGCCCTCGAGCGCGGCTCGCAGGTTCACCAGCGGCTCCGACAGCTTGAGGTAGGTCTCCGGGTCGTACACCAGGGCGACCTCATCGTCGCCGTCCAGCACGCCGTCGCGGAACATCGCAAACACCGCGCCAACCCCCACGGTGCCGAAGCGCTCGGTCTCCACGGCCCGCAACGCGCCCATGCTCGACGCACCAAAAACCTTCACGCCGCGCCGCAGCACCGCCAGCACCTCCTTGGGGGAAACAGCGAGCCGCTGGAAGAACTCGCCATCGACGATGCCGACGTAGCGCACGTCCTCAGGCAGCAGCGCCAGATCGGCCCTGCCGATGGGCGGCAGGTACCGTGCCGGCAGCAGCTGTTCGGCTATGGCCACGGAAAGGGAGGGCCCAAGGTACACGACGGTGTCATGCATACGCTTTCCAGAACTCCACGGCGCGGCGCCCAAGTTTGCCATGGTCGAGCGCCCAGGTCTCAACGCCAGGCACGATGACGCGCACCACTGAGTGCGTTGTGCTGCCGGGCGTGAAGTCGACAACGATGATTTCGTGCAGGCCCGCCGCCGCAAAGCGCTGCATTAAGAACCTGAGATCCTCCTCCAAGCGCTCGAACGCATGGGACGGCACGTCACAGAGCCGACGCACCGCCTTCGACGGAGCGATGTACCAACTTCCCCGGTTGATGGTGCTGATGCGGCAGGTATGCCGTTCAAAGTGTTCCGCGGTCGCGCCCGGCGGCAGGATGTCCTCGCGCACGGCCTGGATGTCGACGCAACGCGATTGCGCCAACTCGGTCAGCGCCCGGCGAACGGCCACCCGCGCGTCGGGATGCGCGCCCAGGCCGCGGTGCGCCATGGGGTACCCGGTGATGCTCTCGTCGGTGGCGGATGCAAAGAACGTGGGTATGCCCATGTCCGAGGTGATGTCGCGGATCACCGGGTACAGTCCGGCTGCCCAAAACGTCTCCAGGACGGGGTTCGGGCCGGGGTCCACACAGGGAAACATTTCAAGGTCGTCCGGCCCGCTGGCGGCGTGCGCGCCCAGAGCCAACGTGCGGCGTTGCCGTGGCATGTAGCGAGCGCCCAACTCCGCCAGGGTCCACGCATCGCGCTCGGCAAGCTCACACAGCGCATGGCAGATCGCCTCTTCCCGGCAGTTGCCGGATGCGAGCCCGTTGGTGTCGGTCAGCCGGAAACATGCCGGGTGCGGCACATCATGCCAGTTCAGCCCAGCCAGCTTCGCGGGCACCCAGCAGGCCTCCCCGGAGACGATGTCCACGCCCTCACACCAGGCGTACACCTGCTCTTCGGAAAACGTGGGTGCGAGCTCCATGTTCAAGCTCCGGGGATCGAGCGCACGACCGCTCCCGCGCAACTCCGCGAGACTCGCTTCGATCAAGGGCAGGCGCGTCCTCAGGGCCGTCTGGCGTTCCACAGCCTCCATCAACGCACCCACCATGGCATCCACCGGCCGCGTGCCTTTGCCGTTGTACACGGAAAGCGGGTCGTCGGAGTCCGGCACAATGGCCGCATACACCGGCAGACCCACCCGATCAAGCCCCGTGATGTCCGCCAAGCGCGTGACGCCTAACGAGCGCGCAATGGCCTGCATCGACGCGACTGTTTCCGCAGCCGAAACTACGCGCTGCAGGCCGTCTACCTTGATCATTTCGGGTTCTTCATGAACAGAGCGCCTTCAAACATGAAGGTGCCGCCATCCACAGGTTCCTGCTTCTCGGCTTCACGTAGAAACTTCTGCAAGTCTTCTGCGGTAATGTCGGGACCTATCGTGCGTGCGGCCGCCTCTGCTGTGGGCAGGGAGCGCGTCACGGCTTCTCTCTGCGCCGGGTTCAAGGATTCGAGGAAGCTTCGCGCTTTCTTGACCAGATCATGCAGTTCCGGTTGCGATAGTTTTAGGTGCTGAAGCATTTCTTCAGGCGTCATTATTCGTCCTCCATGGCAAAGCTTGTCATTGCAATTTCATTTGCCCGACTAAACTCACAAACTCCCGTTCGCCGTGCAACGCCGCCAGCAGCGGCGTCACGTTCAGGAACACCACCTCCGGCTCCCTTTCCGCGAACGCTAAATCAAGCATCTTGAGCGCGTGTTGATGGTCGCCGAGCGCGGTATATGCCACGGCGGCCTCATAGTGCAGCGGAGCACCCTTGCCGACGCTCCGCAGCAAGGTTTGCAGAGCCTCCGTTGCCCTATCTTGCTGACCCGCCTTGGCGTACGTAACCGCAAGAAGCGCCTGACGCGAGACCGCGGCATCGGCGTCCGCTGGCGCTGTTTGCAGCAGCTGCAAAGCTTGTCGGGTGCTGTTCCGGTCCAAGTAGCCCTCGGCCAACACCTCAATCAGCGGTTCAAACGATGTTCCACTGCTGGCACGCGGCAGTAGCGTATGAATCAGCTCCTGCGAGTGCCCCGAAAAGTAGTCCAGCATGCCAAAGCCAACCAGCGTCATGGGGGCATCCGGATCCATGGCACGGACATACGCCAGTTGCGCACGCGCCTCAGCCTGCCGGCTTTGGGGCAGGAGCAACAGCAGGGCATACCAGGTATGCGCCTGCAGGTACGTCGGATTCAGAGCAATGGACCGCTTGTAGTCCTCTTCGGCCCCTGCCCAATCGAAGTTCAGCAGCGTGCGCGCCAAGGCACGCGACGTGTAGGCCTCACCCAGCGTGCTGTCCAAGCGCAACGCCTCTTGAGAATCTTGCATCGCGTTCTCCAGCAAAGGGCGGGCCTTTTCAAGACCGTAGAACGCAAGCAGGCTATAGCAATCAGCGAGCCCGGCATAGGCGGGGGCATACTTCGGGTCCGACACAAGCGCCCGTTGAAAATCGGTTACCGCCTCGCGAAGGGCATCCGGGGAACGCCGCGCGAGCTGATAACGGCCCTTCAGGTACGCATCATAGGTGCTCGCGTTGGTCGAGTATTGCCGCTTCAGGCGTGCGGTCGCATCGGCACTCAACCGTATCTGGAGGTGGTATGCCACATCGGTCGACACCTGATGCTGCAACCCCGCAACATCCGGGTACGCACTCTCATAGGTTTGCCCCCACATCTGGCGGCCTGTATTCGCATCGACCAGTTCGATGGGAACACGCAACTTCCCGCCACCATCTTCGACCGAACCGGACACAAGGCTTACGACGTGCATCCCCTTGCCGGCAGCCGTCGGGTCTACATCAGGTCCTCGGAATCTCCTGGCCACAGTTGCCGCCGCAACCTGCAGCCCGGGCATCTGCGCCAGGTCATTCGTCAGCGCTTCCGTGATGCCCGCGCCGAGGTACTCCAGGTTGGGATCGCCAGTCTGATTCTGCAACGGCAGGACGGCCAACGACGTAGGCGGCGCCGCGTGACGGGTGAACTCGCGATACGACAGCGCGGCCGCGATGAGCAGGGCAGCTACAGCGGCTGCCCAAGCCCAGCTCTTCGCTGAACTCTCCGCCGGCCGCAGCACAGCCAAAATCTGGTCGAGGCTCGCGAAGCGATCTTCGGGCCGGTACGCCAGGCAGCGATGGATGACTTTACTCCAGCGGGCGTCAACCGGTGCCGCCAGCGTGGGGCGGCCGCGGTCCGCCTTGTCGTTGTCGTGCTCGCTCCAGACCGGTCGCGAGCCCGTCAGCATCTCGCTTGCGATCACGCCCAGCGCGTACTGGTCAGCAAGCCACGTCACCTCGCCGGTATGGCGCTGCTCGGGGGCCATGAATGCGGGCGTCCCCTGGCCGCCAGGCTCGGCCAGGACGCGGTCGGCGTACAGGACGTTGATGGCCAGCCCAAAATCCGTGATCACCGCTCGCAGCTCCCCCGGCCCGGCGTTCACCAGCATGATGTTTCCCGTCTTCAGATCGCGATGCACCACGCCCAGGCGATGCGCCGCCTTCAGGCCGCTGATGATCTGTTCCAGCAGAGAAAGCGCCACGCCCGGCTGCAAACGTCCGTTGTGGCGGATGGATTCACTCAGAGGAAAGCCCTCGAGGTACTCCATGCTGAGAAACCAGACCTTGGCGTCCGGGGTGACCTCTTCGCAAAAGAGCTCATGCACGCGGCACACGTTGGGGTGCGAGATGGCACGGGCCTGCTTCACCTCGCGCCGGAAGCGCTCCAGCACGCGCGGGTTGCCGGCAAGGTCCGGGCGGATGGTCTTGAGGGCCACACGCTCTTTCAGCTCAAGGTCCCAGGCCTCGTACACCTCGCCCATTCCGCCGCCTGCGATGAAGCGGTTGATGCGAAAGCGCGAAGCGATGATCGCGCCGATGCGGAAGCCGCTGCGTATGCCGTCGAAGGTCGGCTGCAGCACCAACGGTTCGGCAGCGGGCACGGCTACGGTCACGTCGGCGTAGGAGGGATCCACAGTGGGGTCGCGAAGCAGGCTGGCTGCCCGTTGGTCCACCGCGAGCAGCCGTTCTACGAGGTCTTTCACGATGGGCCCATCGTCGCAGGTGCTTGCGGGAAGGGCCGCGCGCTCCTCCGGGGGACGCGGAAGCGCAGCCCCGAACACCTCATCGATATCGTTCCGGCGGTCGCCCATGGTTGACCATTTGTCCTGGGAGTGAGTGCGTGATCGTTCCGTGCGGGCCCGTCGTCCTGGCGCTCATTTGAGCCAGCCACACGACACCTGGCGCAAGCGGCGGAAAGAACAACCGGCTTGGCTTTGGGCACCATGGTGACACATACAGTAGCTGAATACCATGGCTTTCACGCAGGACTTCGCCGCCCTTTTGGCCTATCGCCGACACGCTGCCGCACGAGTGGGGCCGTACCACGTCAGGCTATGCGCTTGAGGGCGCAGCTTCAGCGGCCTCATGGGGGATGTTGCGCTTCTGTAGTCAAGCCCGTTTCGGGATGTCAGCGGAGCTTCGCCTACAACCGCTCGAGCACGCCTCGCCGCAACCGAAACCGCTCGCCTCGCCACACCACAACATCGGACGCGTAGCTCCACGCCCAGAACAGGAGCCCAAACACGTCGCGCACGGGCAACAGCACCAGGTCGCGCAGCACCTGGCCGTCCCGCAACAGGCCGACACCGACGCTTAACGCAACCAACATGCGCACCAGCAACGCCAGGCTGAACAGGCTCAGGCTCCACAGGCTCAACCCGCTTGCCACCATGGTCGCCAGCGACCACGGCAGCACATAGGTGAACAACAAGCCTAGATAGCCGGCCCGGCGTGAGTCGCGCGTCGACCGCGACCAGCGTAGCTGATGATCCACAAAGCCACGGAACGTGTACGCCGGGATGCTTGTCGCCACAGTTTCGTCCACAAGCTCCACGCGGTACCCGGCCCTGTGCAGCCGCGCGCCCATCTCGTAGTCATCGGCAAGCTGATCCACTAGCGCTTCGAAGCCGCCGATCGCAAGGAGGGCCTGCTTGGTGGTGGCCAGCGTGGACCCAAGCCCAAAGCGCAGCCCACCTTCCAGCGCGCGCGCCGCCAGCACGCCGGGGATGAAGTCCGTGGACACACCTAAGGCCTCAAGTCGTGACCACACTGTGCCGGTCGCCTGCCCGACGTAGGGCACCGTCACCAGCCCAAGCGGCTTTGCGTTCGGAGTCTTCGCTGCAGCTGCGAACGGCCGCATCACCCGCGACAGATATTGTGGAGAAACCAGGATGTCGGAGTCGTTCACGAGTACATGCTCAAACTGCGCCTCGGGCAACATCTGCGCCAGGGTAGACACCTTGCCGTTGGTGCCCAGCCGCTGCGGGCACTCGATGACGCGAACAGAGATGTCCGGGAACTCCACCCGCAGACGTGCCACGGCTGCCACCGCAGGATCTTCCAGCGAGGCAACGCCGAACAGGATCTCAAACGGCCCCGCATACCGCTGTTGGCAGTGGCTGGCAAAGCCCAGGTACTGCCGCGGATCGGTGCCACGCAGCGGCTTCAGGATGGAGACACCAAGAGCCACATCGCTGACTTCCGCAGCCGAGGCCTGCCGCGTATCCTGCCGGAAGCGCCGCAACCCCCAAAGCGCAAGCAGGCTATAGACCATGCCGCAAAGCGTAAGCACCGCGGTTAGCAGCGGCAGGACGAACGAGAAAAGCCTCACCTGCCCAGTCTAGACAATCCCACGCGTGGCCGAGGGCTAATCGCGCAACGCCGCGACGGCCGCCCAGTCCACTTCGGCGGCTGAGCCTTCCAGCTTCACGACGTTTTCCCGGCAAAGGTCTAAATCACCCGCGGTGTACCGGTAGAACACCTCGGCCCGGGGATCGACAACAAAGATGTTTCGTACGCCCATTGCTTCATAGTCGGCGAGCTTGACCAACGTGCGCGTCATCGTGTCCTCAGGCGATAAGACCTCGAATACCGCAATCGGTGGATGCGTGAGGATCTGTTCCACAGGACGGTCGCGCTCGAAAACAACAACGTCCGGCACACGATAGCGCGTCGGGCTCACCTGTACGCGCAGTTCGGGGAGAACACGGACGCCCCACCCTGCCTGTTGCTGAGCAAACCATAGCTGCAGCGCCTGTTGCCATAAGGCGTGGTCGTACTCTCCCATGGGGCGAAGCTCCACCTCTCCATCGACAAACTCAGCATCCGGTTCATACGAAGTGTGCAGGTACAGCTCTACCGGGATCTGCGCCAAAGTCGCCATGCCCACCTCCCTTGCAGCCGATACTAGCACCCGGTGCGGCGCATCTACTCGTAACGCAGCGCGTCGATCGGGTCCAGCGTCGCGGCCTTCCACGCCGGGTATATGCCAAACACCAAGCCAATGGCGCACGAGCTTAACAACGCTGTCAGCACCCATACCGGGCTCACCTGCGAACTGATCACCACGCTGATGCCGAATGCCACAATGGAGCCTAGAAGAACGCCGATTACTCCACCTAGCGCGCACAGCACAACGGCCTCAATGGTGAACTGCGTCATGATGGTGCTTTTGGTGGCGCCGATGGCTTTGCGCACGCCGATCTCGCGTGTCCGCTCCGTCACGCTGACCAGCATGATATTCATCACGCCGACACCGCCCACCATCAAGCCAACGGCGCTGATGCCAAGCATCAATGCGGCCAGGCCGCCCGTGATCTGTCCCCAAAGCTTGGTCAGCGAGTCCGCGCCGGAGACGACGAAGTTGTCCTCCGCCGAGTTCGGTACCTTGCGCCGACGCCGCAGCAACTCACGGATTTCATCTTCCACAAGGGGACGGTTTTTCTGGTCGTCATACTTGGCGCTGATCCAGTAATCCAAAACCTCCGGATGCAGCTTCTTGAACGTGGTCAACGGCATGTTGACCAGATTGTCTTCTGGGTTTTTTCCGCTGCCGAAGGCTCTCTTTTGCGCCTCCATAACGCCGATCACCGTGAAGGTGCGTCCTTCAATTTGGATGTCTTTGCCGATTGCCTCTTCGCCGCCAAACAGCGTCTCAGCCGTGTCATGGCCAAGAATGGTCACATCGGCCGCACGCTCCTGGTCCATCTCCGAGATGTAGCGCCCTTGAGCGATCTTCTGGTCATACACGGTGGCGTTGGCGGCTGCGTCGCCTGCCACAATCAGGTTTTCGGCTTTGCGTTGCCCATACTTGGCTGTGCCCTTGCTTGACCCGAAGCTCGATGGGTTCTGATAGCGCAGGCTTGCCCCGCAGGCCACCACATGCGGCAACTGGCTGATCGCATCCGCATCGTCCTGGGTCAGGTACTTGCGCAGCAGCTGCTCCGGCGTAGGCCGTTGCGCAAAGGGAAGACGCGTCACCCACAAGATGTTGGTCCCGAACGAGGCCACCAGGTCCGACACTTTGCTGTTCAGCCCGTTGATCACCGACGAGATGATGATCACCGTCATCACGCCGATCACGATGCCGAGAATCGTCAGACCGGAACGCAGCTTGTTGGAGCGCAATGTGTCCAGCGCCATGCCGACGGCTTCGCGTTGTTGGGTTACCGCTACCGATGCCATCTTAGAAATCACTCCTCAGCGCCACAATGGGATCCAGCGCCGCCGCCTTGCGCGCGGGGTACACCCCGAAGAAGATGCCCACCGAGGTCGCCACCAGCAGACCGGCAAAGATGCTCCAAACCGCCAGGCTGGACGGGAAACCGAGCAACACCGTAACGCCCTGCGCCGCGCCCACACCGACGATCACGCCGATGATGCCACCCACCAGCGACATCAGCGCGCTTTCCATCAGGAACTGCAGCAGCACATCGGAACTGCTCGCGCCCAGCGCCTTGCGCACGCCGATCTCCCGTGTCCGCTCGGTCACGCTGACCAGCATGATGTTCATAATCACGATGCCGCCCACCACCAGCGAGATCGCCGCGATGCCCACGGCCACGGCCTCAAACGAGCCGGAAAGCTGCTTCCACAACGACATCAGGCTGTCGCTGGACTCGATGGTAAAGCTGTCGTCTTCACCGGGACGGTCATGCCGCAGGCTGCGCATCAGCACACGCACCTCGTCCATCGCGCGCTCCATCGGCGGCCCCACCCCGGCCTTGACCGCGACATCCACCGTCTTCGTCGAGCCATACGTCTTTTGGTACGCCGGCAGCGGCAGCACCACGTAGTCGTCCTGGCTCTGCCCCAGCGTTGTGCCCTGCTTTTCACCCAAGCCGATCACGGTGTAGGGCACGCCGTCGACGCGAATCTCTCTGCCGAGTGGGTTGGCCCCGCGAAACAGGTTGTCCTCAATGTCTGACCCGATCACCGCCACATGCGCCGCATGCTCCTCTTCGGAGTGCGTGAACGACCGTCCTTCGACGATGTTCAGGTTGCTCATCTCCGGCATCAGCGCCGTCAGGCCGCGAACAGTGGTGCTGGTGCTGCTTTGCCGGCCCACAACCACCTTGCCCGTCGTGTCGGACTCCGCCCCGACCTCTTCGCAACTGCGGCAGCCCTCCTGGACGGCGCGGTAGTCGTCCAGCGTCAACACCTTGCGCTTGTTGTACTTCAGGAACTCCTCATAGCTGGTGATGACGCTGGGGCGCTGGCTGATCTGGAAAACATCAGCACCGAAGGTGTTGATCTTGGTAGCCACGTACAGGTTGGCGCCGTTCACCAGTGTCACCACGGCGATCACGCTGGCCACGCCGATCACCACGCCCAGCAGCGTCAACACGCTGCGCAGCTTGTTGGCCCACAAGGACGTCAGCGCCATCCGGAATGCGTCTTTTCGGTCCATAAAGGAGGTACAGCGAGTCTACCGCCCGGGCCGCTGTTTCAGGTGTGTACGTCCGCACCAGCCTAGAGGTTCCCCCTTTTTAGGGAATTGCCTGACCGTTTCGACCGAACGCATCGGCCCGCTGCGGCCCGGCCACCACGCCCACGCCCGGGCTGGCATCCTATCTCTGTAGAACCGTCCGGGAGACCACGCACGCTTGCCTCAGGCCTATCTCAATCGCATCGCCACCGCTGTCCCGGACCATGATGTCCACCAGGCGTTCGTCGCCTTTGCCGATAACCTGCTCGCCACGCGCGCCGACACACGCACCCGCGCGCTGTTCAACCGCATGGCCACTCGCTCCGGCATTCAGCATCGGTTCTCCGTCCTGTCGCCGAACGACAACGCCACCGAGTTCCACATCAACGCCTACGACTTCTACCGCACCGGCGACTTTCCCCACACTGCCCGCCGCATGCAGGTATATGAGCAGTTTGCGCCCATCCTGATGCGCCGCGCGCTCGACAACCTGGCCCTTTCCGACGCAGAACGCGACGGGGTCTCGCACGTCATCGTCACCACCTGCACCGGCCTGTACGCACCGGGGCTCGACTTTCAAGCCGTGGAGCATCTCGGGCTGCGGCCGGAAGTGGAACGCACCGTGATCGGCTTTATGGGTTGCTACGCCGCCATCAACGGCCTGAAGACCGCGCGCCACATCCTGCGCTCCGAGCCGGAAGCCCGCGTCCTGATGATCAACCTGGAGCTTTGCACGCTGCACCTGCAGGAAACCTCCGATCTGGAACAGGTGCTAAGCTTCCTGGTCTTTGCCGATGGCTGTGCAGCCTCCGTGCTGTCCACCGAAGCCCAGGGGTTCGCGCTCGACAGCTTCCGCGCTGTGCTGATCCCGGAGACGCGCGAGCTGATCACCTGGAAGATCGGCGGCATCGGGTTTGACATGCTGCTCTCCGGCCAGGTGCCGGGCGCGATCGGCAAAGCGCTGGAGCACGCCGGCCAAGACATCGTGGCCCCTATGCCCAAAGAAGCGATCGACCTGTGGGCGATCCATCCCGGGGGCAAATCGGTTCTCGATGCCGTGGAGCGCAGCCTGGCACTTCCGCCCGCTGCGCTCAGTTGCTCGCGCGAGGTGCTGGACCGCTTCGGCAACATGAGCAGCGCCACCGTGATGTTTGTTTTGGAGCGCCTGATGGCAGAGGCCAAACCCGGCCAGCAAGGCTGTGCCATGGCGTTCGGCCCGGGCCTGACCGCAGAAACCATGCTCTTTCATGCCGCGTGAGCTTGCATGACAGGGAGCGATGTTCTGGAAGATGCGCGGAGCCAAGACCGATAGCGAAACAAGTTCAAATGCGACGCAAACGTGGGCGCCCAGCGAAGATGCCTCGCCCGTGCCGCATCGGGCATCTGACCGCATAGCCCATGCCCGCTTCACCACGTACGCCCCTGCTCGATTTTCAACACCGCCTTGATCCCGCGTTGCTCGCCGAGCGCATGGACCAACCCTGCACCTATGAGGACTTCCGCGATTGCGTGCGCGACATCGCCGCCACCAGCCGCCTGACGCGCTCCTACGCTCCAATCCTGGACTTCGTGCAAAAGGCCGCCGCTGGCCGCACCGACCGCAGTCCACTCCACATCGTGGACGTCGGCTCCGGGGGTGGTGACGTGCTTCGGCGCATCGCGCTGTGGGCCAGAAATCGCCAGCTCTCCGTACGGCTCACCGGCATCGACCTCAACCCGCACGCCAGCCGTGCCGCTACGGAGTTCAGCGTCGGCAACCCGCGTTACAGCCGTATTCAGTACGTTACCGGCGACCTGTTCACCGATGCCCGCACGCAAACGCCGGACCTCGTCCTCAGCTCGCTGGTGACGCACCACATGCGCGACGAAGAGATCGTCCGCTTTCTGCAATGGATGGAGGCGCATGCGACGCAAGGCTGGTTCATCTCCGACCTGATCCGCAGCCCACGCAGCTATCGCCTTTTCGGTTTATTGGCGCGGGTGATGCGCTGGCACGGCTTTGTCGGCCATGACGGCCTAGTGAGTATCCGCCGGGGTTTCCGTGAGGCTGATTGGGAACGCCTGCTTGACGCGGCCAACATCCCTGCCGGCGCCGTCCAGCTCCATCGCAGCGGCATCGGCCGGCTCTGCCTCGCGCGTCTGCGCTAGCGCACGCTGGGCAACGCGCTTCGCCATGTTGCCGCTCCAAGCTCAACATGATGGAAAATGTAGCTCCCGCCGGCGGCCAGGGTGCCGTTGAATTCGATGAATCCGCCGAAGTCGGCTCCGTGGAAAGCCGTATCAGCCTCCTACGCGCGCTTGTGGAGGACATCCGCAGCACCGGCGAAACTGCCTTTACCCGCGAACTGATCGTCGATGACAAGATCTGGACCGTTCGCGTGGAGCAGACGAGCCGGTAACACGTGCGCTCTGCGACCGAAACCCTGATCCTCGGCGGCGGTTTGGCTGGCACCGCCGCAGCCATCCACCTCGCACGGAACGGCTATGCTGTCACGTTGTTTGAGCGTGAGACCACGCCCAAACACAAGGTTTGCGGCGAATTTCTAAGCACCGAGGCTCTTCACCTGCTGCAGGTGCTCGGCATCGACCCTGCCGCGCATCGCGCTGTGCCCGTGCATACGGTGCGGTTCGCCTCCCGCCGTCATGTGATCGAGGCCAGGTTGCCCTTCCAGGCCCAGTCTTTAACGCGGCGCTGCCTTGACGGCCTGCTACTCGACGCAGCCGAGCAAGCGGGCGCTACGGT
>CAXTRU010000040.1:10948-15282 GCA_964246665.1 uncultured Acidobacteriaceae bacterium | reverse complement strand
GCCGACGGCGATCTTCTGGTAGGTCTCCGTATTGTGGAACGGCGTGCCATCGGCGGCTTTGCCGGTGTCCACCACGTTCATGGTCTTGCCGTTGTCAACGAGCGTGCGGTCCACCTGCGCGAGCTCATCGCCGCCCGCTTTGAATACGGTGTGCATTGTGGTTGGATTGGCTCGCACGCAGGACATCGTGCGCCCACCCGGCATCGGGTAATCGGCGCCATCGCACGCGAAGCTTAACGTAAGGCCCGAGGTGACCACGGTATATTTCCCGTCAGCGTTTTGGCTGATGGTGTCCGTTGACCCGGTGCGCTTGCTTTTGGCGTCGTTTAGTTTCCACGTGCCATTCCAAGGATTGTCCGCGGCGTGGCACAACGTGGTGCAGGCCGCGGCAAACGCGGCAAGCAACAAAATCTTCCTGTTCATGTGATCTCCCAACACAACTGTTTCTTGAGCTGCCCCTACGTTGTACGCGTATCGGGGTACACCAGAAATCGTCAATGGACTACAGCCGCCCAGCCCGCGACTAAAGTACCCGCACCAGGCGTGACCCGGGTACCCTGTCCCCTTTTGCGCGCGAACGACGCATAGGTCAGTGAGGCCGGTTCGCGCTCCTCTCGCACACTCGGCAGTGCTCGTGCCGTGGTGGGTAGAGGGACGCGACCCGCTTGGTCAGAAGGAGACTGCCATGTCAGAGAACTGGATCGCGCTTGGCCTTGTGCCGCTTCTCTTTGTGTTGGTCGTTGTTGTGGAGTGCCACCGGCTGCACTCCCTGCGGCGTGTGCAGCGCCGTGTCCATGATCCGCTTCCGCTAAAACCCGCGCGACTCCGCTGACACAGACGCCACCGCCTAGCTAAACAGTCAACCCGTAAGCGCACGCCCGCTACACGCAGCAAAAAGGAGATCCACCATGTCCGACACCACAATCGCCCTTGTTATTCTTCCCTTCCTCGTCGTCCTCACCGTTGCGCTGGAGTGCACGCGGATCGGCTGCTCGAGAATCATGCGCAAGCTGCGCGAACCAAGGGGCCAAGGTTCGCATATGCAAGCTCAGGACTGAGGCGCGAGTCTCTCTCCGGCGAGCCCGCTTCCCTAGCGACACATCGCCTGCCACACCACTACTCCGGCACAAAGGGCCGCATGTTATGGACCGGCCTTTTGGAAACTGGATCCTGTCTTCCTCTGTTCGCACGGGCAATGCACTCACAGTGACGAAGCTGAGTTACTTTACGACCATGGTGTTCTCATGCGGTTTCCTGGCTACGCCGCGCCCGGTCGCCTTTCAAACAGGTACGCCCTGCCCGTCACACACACGGGAGGCGACCTTTGAGTGACGACCGTCTCTTCCCCATTCCGATCCCTGCGCTCGTCGTACTGCTGCTCAGGAAAGAAAAGGAGAAAGGGGTCGCGCTGACCGAAGCAGAGGTTTGCGCGGTCCGGGATGGCGCCCAATGTGTCATGCTTACGGCGACTGAGGCTGCCCGGATTGCCGACGAGCGCGGCTACCCCGATCTCGATCCCGACCGGGCCTGGGAACAGTGGAACGCAATCCGCCCAAGTTTAGGGCTTTGATCGAGCCTTGGTCCTCTCGGGTGCTGCGGCGGGCTGATGTTTCTTCGACGTGAGTTCTGTTGCTCCTCGGCGAGTACCCGACGCCGCGCCTCCCTCCAACCCGTATTGCGTCTGCTTCACGTTGCTTGCGTCAGATCGCTGAAGAAAGCACTGCACGGCAAGCAGCTTATGTGCCGGCTCTTTGCTGGTCGATGCCTGCGGGAGCAGGTGTCCACGGAGCAACACAGCTCCCTGTGCAGGCATGTTCCCCGCGTGTGCACTGATAATACAAAGTGACCGAGGGAATGTATGGCACCGAAGCGCGAGCAAAAGAAACGCATGGGCAAGAAGCATCGCCAGGCGAGCACCCGCCCCAAGCTGGGCAAAGGGCCCGCCAAGGGAGCGCGCAAGGGCTCCGCCGTCACCGGCGCGGTTTCGCCCAAGCAGCGCAAGCAGATTGCCGCCAAGCAGGCTGCCGCGGCGAAGGCCAGGCTCATCCCCACGCGCAGTCCGGAGAACGAGCACCGGATCATCGTCGCCGACATGGACGACGCTGCGCCACGCAGCAAGCGTGCGGACGCCCGCGCCGCGCTGGCTAGCCGCGCGCCGGCCGCGAGCAGCAATCAACTCGGCGCCGCCGCACCGCACCGCGACGAGCCGCTGGTCGCCATCTGCGGCCGACCCAATGTCGGCAAATCCACGCTCTTCAACCGCTTCACCGGCACGCGCCGCAGCATCGTCGGCGATGAGCCCGGCATCACCCGCGACCGCATCTACGGCGAGGTGGAGTGGAACGGCCGCCACGTTCGCCTGGTCGACACCGGCGGCGTTATCCCGGACGACGAAGCGCTGATCCCGAGCGAGATCTTCAACCAGGCCCGCGTCGCGCTCGACGAAGCCGATGCCATCATCATGGTCATCGACGGCCGCACCGACATCACCGCCGCCGACCAGGAGTTTTCTCGCATCCTTATCCGGGGCGGCAAGCCGCTGTTCCTCGCCGTGAACAAGATGGACACGGCGCAGCTTGAGGCCGGCGCCGAAAACTTCCGCACCCTCGGCTTCCGCAACGTGTTCCCTGTCTCCGCCGAGCACGGCTCCGGGATCGGCGACCTCCTTGACGCCGTGTGGGAGGTGCTGCCCGAGCCCGTTCAGGATGCCGGAGACTCGGATGCCCCATCTTCGGCTCGACTTCGTAACAGCGAAGACGAGACTAAGGTGGGTTCGACGGACGACAAAGGCCTGAGTGCCGGTACGAATACGAATGCGAGTGCCCCATCCGTGACGGCATCATCGTCACGGATGGGCGACAAACCCAGTGCAGCACACCCGGCTCCCGAGGGCGAGGAACCCGAAGAGATCCTCGACACCCAATCCAACGAAGCCGAGGAGGACGAGGGCGACCTCCTCGGCGACCGGGCCGTGCTGGAGCCTCGCGCCGTGCTGCAAGATTTGCTGGAAGGCGAAGCAGCCACGGCCGACGAACCCGCTGGCGTAGACGCACCACCCATCGGCCAACCTGACCACGAGGCGCCCACCGGTGGTACCGGCAAAGAGCCGAACAGCAGCGCAGCCGGCAGCACCACACGCAGCCAAGGTGCTCCTGACGACGACTCAAGCAAAGCCAGCGCCGTGCGCAACCGCACCAAAGCCGTCATCCTGAGCGCCGCGAAGGACCTCGGTATCTCGGAAGCCGAGATCGCCGAGCTGGGCATCACTGAGGGCCTCGACCAAGAAGAGACGCAGGAACGCAAACTGCGCACTCACGGCGAGCACATCCAGCGTGAAACCAAAATCGCCATCATCGGCCGTCCCAACGTCGGCAAGTCAACGCTACTGAACGCGCTGACCGGCACCAACCGCGCCATTGTGAGCCCCATTGCGGGCACCACGCGTGATGCGGTGGACGAGGTTGTCACACGCGACAACCACGACTTTCGCTTCATCGACACCGCCGGCATCCGCCGCAAGGGCAAGACCAAGCTGATGGCCGAAAAGCTCTCAGTCATCATGAGCCGCAAGCACCTCGAAGCCGCTGACGTCGCCCTTCTCATGGTCGACGCCACCGAAGGGGTCACCGGCTCGGACGCGACCATCGGCGGCTACGCGCACGAGAGTGGCCGCAGCGTCATCATCATCGTCAACAAGTGGGACCTCGTCTCACCTCCAAAATCAAAACTCAACGCCGACGGCACCCGCCCGTTTGACGGGAAGCCACCGGCCGACAAAAAGGTCTTTGAGGAGCAGGTTCGCGATGCCCTCAAGTACCTCGATTACGCGCCGTTGTTGTTTATATCGGCAGCAGAAGGAAAAGGTTTAGAGGAAGTTTTCAAAAAAATCGAGCTCGTCGCTCGCGAACGCCGCAAGCGCATCTCCACCGGCAATATGAACCGCTTCCTCGACAAAGTCGACTTCGGCCGCGCTTCGGTCCCGATGAACAAGCGCGTCCGCATCTACTACATGACCCAGGCCGCCGTCGCGCCCCCAACGTTCGTCCTTTTCACCGATCGCGACGTCAAACTCCACTTCAGCTACGAGCGCTTCCTCTCGAACGAAATCCGCAAAGCCTTCAAGTTCATCGGCAGCCCGATCTGGTTCAAAATCAAAGCTCGCAACAAGAAGAAGGAAGAGTAGACCCACCGGCGAGGACGCTGAGATCGTGAACCTGCAGGACTACCACTAGCAAGGAGACATCGCGATGACCATGCACAACGCTCCTCAACCAGGCGAAATCCTCCGCGCGTGGATGGCCGACGACTTGACAGTGTCAGCCCTCGCATCTCAC
>CAXTRU010000040.1:3711-10938 GCA_964246665.1 uncultured Acidobacteriaceae bacterium | reverse complement strand
CCTCGAAACCTCGCGGGTCACCCTCAGCAAAATTCTGAATGGCAGCAGCGGCATCACGGCCGCAATGGCATTCAAACTTGCAGAAGCCTTCCCCAAGACCACGCCCGAACTCTGGATGGATCTTCAGACACAATACGAGCTCAGCCAAGCGCAAAGAGCAGACCGCAAGCGGATTGCACCCGTAAGAGCAGCTTAAGAACATCGCTATGAATCGCCGCCGACTCGCAAAGTTCATTGCGCAAGCCTCCCTGGGAACCGCGCTGGTTCCGCGCCTATCTGTTGCGGGCCAGCCGCAGAAAATGCCCCGCTTCTCCGTCATGCTCTGGACACTCCAGAAGCAGGCCACCTTCGACCAATCCATCGAAATCGTTGCCGCCGCCGGCTACGGGGGCGTAGAACTCGTCGGCGAGTTCCACAACTGGAACTCAACCCAAACCCAACAGACCCTCGCCCGCCTCCGCGCCCTCAGCCTCACCGTCGACGCAGCCAGCGGCGTCAAAGCCGGCTTCGCCGACCCCGCCCAAACCGCGGCCTTCCTCACCCAATTCAACGCACACCTCAACGCGCTCGAAACCCTCGGCTGCCCGCAAGCCATCCTGCTCTCCGGCCCCGTCGTATCCACCATCAGCCCCGTGGCGCAGCTCCAAACCGCCACCGACAACCTCAAACAAGCCGCCGACCTCGCGGCCAAGCGCAACATCGAAGTGCTCATCGAGCCCATCGACCCGCTCGAACAACCCACGATCTGGCTGCAATCTGTCGCGCAGGCCTTTCCGCTCGCCCGCGCCGTCGGTCGCCCCAATCTGAAGGTCCTCTACGACCTCTTTCACGAGCAGCGCGCGTTCGGCAACCTCATCGAAAAGCTCGAACCCAACCTCGACCTCATCGGCCTCATCCACGTGGCCGACGTCCCCGGCCGCCACGAGCCCGGCACTGGCGAGATAGACTTCAGCAACATTTACCGGAAGCTCGCGCAATTGCGGTACAGTCGCTGGATCGCCATGGAGTTCTACCCGACGCAGGACCCCACGGCCACACTTCGCAATGCGCGCCTCTCCGCCCAGGCCGCCTTCCGCGCTTAGCCCATCGCTGTAATACAAATCTCTCCCCGTGCAGCACGTGTCCTTCTTCTGTCATTCCCGGAACGGGGAACCTGCTGTTTGCCCAACGCAACAACCTGGCATCCAAACCCCACATGCCGCAAGACGATCCCTTCCATCTGCAGCGCTTTCTCGATGCCCAGGCCGACACGTACGCCCAGGCCCGCGCTGAGCTGGCCGCGGGCGAAAAGCGCTCACACTG
Organism: uncultured Acidobacteriaceae bacterium; assembly: GCA_964246665.1. Lineage (GTDB taxonomy): Bacteria > Acidobacteriota > Terriglobia > Terriglobales > Acidobacteriaceae > Granulicella. Next base: position 9,636 of record CAXTRU010000040.1, on the reverse strand, counting down.
GATGTGGTTCATCTTCCCGCAGATCGCGGGGCTCGGCTCCAGCCCTATGGCGCAGCGCTACGCCATCGCCGACCTGCCGGAAGCGCGCGCTTACCTGCAGCACCCCGTGCTCGGCCCGCGACTGCTTGAGTGCACGGCCCTGGTAAACCAGGCAGGCAGGCCTGTGTCCGCCATCTTCGGCTACCCCGACGACCTGAAATTTCGTTCGTCCATCACGCTGTTCGCGCAGGCCGCTGCCGAGGTGCCCAATGTCTTTACCGAGGCGCTGACGAAACACTTCAACAGCGAACCCGACGGGAACACCTTCGCGCGCCTCCGGTAGGCTCACCTCACATACACTAAGCACTCGGCCCCTTCGCGCGGCCCATGCCTCTGATGTCCGCCACGCCTCGCAGCCGCACCGGTTACTTGCCCAGCCTCGATGGCTGGCGCGCGGTCGCCATTCTTACGGTCATTGCTGTGCATGACCGGCCGTACATCGTGTTCGGCCATAACTTGCGCTGGTTGCAGAACTACGGCTCGCTGGGTGTGGTGCTCTTCTTCGCCATCAGCGGCATCCTGATCCCGTGGCGCATCCTCGAAGAAGAAACCCTCACCGGCCGCTTCCATCTCAAGCTCTTCTACATCCGCCGGCTGTTCCGCATCCAGCCCGCGGCGATGGTGTACCTTGTCGTGCTTGCAGCGCTGACCCTTGCGGGTGTTCTCCAAATCTCGTGGCTGCACTGGACCGGCGCGCTGCTGATGTTTGAAAACCTCCTGTATCGCGATGACCTCGCGAACTGGACCTACGGCTACTTTACCGGGCACTTCTGGACGCTGGCGGTTGAGGAGCACTTTTACCTGCTCATCTCGCTGGCGCTGTTTTTCTTTCGCCGCCATCGCCTGCGTAACTTCGCGATCGCGTTGGTTGTGCTGAAGGCCGTTCAATTCGTTCTGCAACATCACACACCCGATCCGCTGTTGCGTCGCACGTATTGGCAAGCGCAAGTGCTGCTCTGGCCTACGACAGTAGCCATCGCTCTGCGCCAACCTGCGATCCGCGGTTGGGCCGAGCGCTGGCTTACGCCCGCCGCCATCTTCCTCATCACGGCCGTGCTGGGCGCAGTGGCGTATCATCGCTCGCCGAACTGGCTGCTCAATGTGCTGGAGTACGCCTTCACGCCTTGGATTGCCGCAACGATGCTGCACCCGCGCAGCGTGTCCACGCGGCTGCTGGAGTGGCGCCCGCTGCGCTTCCTCGGCCGCATGTCATACAGCCTTTACCTTTGGCACGTTCTGTTTTTCAGCGCGGACTCGCTCGCACCGGTGCACTCGCGTGTGCTGACGTTTCTCTCCGGCCCGCACCTCAAGTACATCTCCGCGTTCACAGCCGCACTGGGGAGCTACTTCCTGCTGGAAAAGCCGTTCATTCGCCTGGGCCACCGGCTCGCGCCGCCCGCAACAGCCGGCCACGCCGATCTTCGCGACGAGCCGACCCTGGCCGCAGAGCCGCAAGCCTCGCTCGCCCGCACTTAGCGCTGCGCTGCCAGACTCTTCAACTGCGTCCTTAGCTTCCCAAGTTGCTCCGGGGAGATGTACTGACCATCCGCGATCACCGCAGTGATGGACCGCGTATTCCGAATGTCCACCAACGGGTTCTTCTCCAGCAGTACCAAGTCGGCCAGCTTCCCGGGAGCCACCATACCCAAGTCTGCCGTGCGATGCAGAAAGATTGCAGGGTTGATCGTCGCGGTCTGCAGTGCCTGCAACGGCGTAAAGCCCGCCGCCACAAGCCGCTCCAGCTCGCGATGGAGGCTGATGCCCGGCAGCACATCCACGCCCGCCGGCGTGTCGGTGCCCGCAAGAAATGGCACGCCGGCAGCCTGCAGGCGACGCACGATGCCCAACTCATGCTCCACAAAGCGCTCGCGCACCGGCAGCGGGTCTGTGTCGAGCGAGCCGGCGATGCCCTTCTGCATGCGCGGCCACATCGTGTCCACCCAACTGCGCGGCGCATACGCGAGGTCCGGATCCTGGCGGTAGTCGATGGCATCCACCAGCCACTGCCCGCGCTCCCAGAACAAGGTCGGGCATTGCCACACGTGCTTTGCCGCGATGAGGGCCACAATGCGCTGCTCGCGCGCCGGGTCATACGAGGCCAGCAACTTGCCGACGGTCTTGGTGCCCTGCTTGTCGCCGTAGCTACCCTTCAGGTACGTGTCCTGGTCCGGTGAGCTTGCCTCAAAGATCCCGATCAAGTGCTCAAAGGTGCGCTGCCCCGCGTTGATCGCCTCCGCCGCACGAATCGCATCCGGCACATGGCCATCAAACTCGATGCCATCCTTCTTCGCCTCCTCTGCAATGGCGAAGTATGCCTCGCGCGGCACCCCGGATTGCACCTTGATGAAGTCCACACCGCAGCTATGCAGCATATCCACCGCGGCGCGCCCGCTCGCCGGCGTGGTGATCGCAATGGCCGCCTTGTACGTGGTCGTCGGCCCATCCAGCATGGGCCCGGCCACCACCATGCGCGGCCCCAGTTCTGCATGCCGTGCCACCGCGGCGCGCGCGGCCAGCACCGGGTCCAGCGCACTGCCCATGTCGCGAACGCCCGTGACGCCGAACGCCACAAACATCGGCAGGATCAGGTCATTGCCGTCGCCTGCAGTGCGGTCAAAGAACACATGCGTATGCATGTCCCACAAGCCCGGGATTAGGTACTGCCCATGCGCATCCAGCACGTTGCCGCCGCTGTGCGTGGGCAATTTGCCGCTATCGACGGAGACGATGCGGTTGCTCTGGACGACAACGGTGCTCTGGGGACGAAGCTGCCCGTTGGTGACATCGATCACTGTGGCGTGCGTGATCGTCAGCGTTTGCGCGGGGCACATGGCCGCAGACGCGACGAGGACTGCAAGCAGAACAGAAAGACGGGGGAAACGCACCAGCCCATGCTATCGCCTCATCATGCCGCAACATCGCCTGTATACCCAGGCCTATGGGCCCATCTCTACAATGGATCGCAATGAACTTTCGCTGCATGTGCCTCGCTGCTGTCGCCTTTACGCTTGTTTCCTACTCCAGCCCTGCACAGGTGCCCGCCAGCCAACAACACGGCATCAACGTTTCCGCGATGGACCCGAGCGTCCGTGCGGGGGATGACTTTTACCTCTACTGCAACGGCGCCTGGGTCGCCCGCACCGAGATCCCAGCCGACCGCACCGCGATCACCGGCTTTTCTCAGCTCGCCGAACGCACCGACAAGCAAATTACCGCCATCATCGCGGCCGCCGCGCAGTCGAATTCAAACCTCGACACCTCATTGCTCACACCTCAAAAGAACCCCTCCACCACAGACTCCGCGCGCATCGCCAATCTCTACGCCTCGTACATGAACGAGACCGCCATCGAGGCCGCGGGCGTCAAGCCGCTGCACTCCGCCTTTGCGCGCATTGACGCCATCACCGATCAGCACGCGCTGGCTGAGGCCCTCGGCCTCACGCTGCGCGCCGACGTCGATGCCCTCAACGCCGGCCGCTTCCACACCGACAACCTCTTCGGCATGTGGGTCGCCCCTGGTTTCCACGACCCCCACCACTACGCACCCTACTTCTTCCAGGGCGGCCTTACCCTGCCGAGCCGCGACTACTACGTCGATCCCAGTGCGCACATGACGGACATCCGGCAGCAGTTCACGACGCACGCGGCCACCATGTTCCGGCTCACCGGCTTCAGTGACCCTGACGCCCGCGCCGCCCGCGTCGTCGCGCTGGAGACCGCCATCGCCAAGGTTCACATCTCGCTTGCCGATAGCGAAAATATCCGCAAAGCCGATAACGTCTGGTCCGCTGCCGACTTCACGGCCAAGGCCCCCGGGCTCGACTGGCCCACGTTTTTCGCCGCCGCGCAGCTTGACGACCATCTCGGCGCGCAGAAGCAGCTTTACGTGTGGCAGCCGACCGCCGTAACCGCGGAAGCCGCGCTCGTGGCCGCCACGCCGCTCGACACCTGGCGCGACTTCCTGCGCCTGCATGAGATCGAAGATCTCGCGCCCTATCTTTCCAGGCCGTTCGCAGATGAGAGCTTTCACTTCACCGGTACCGTGCTCACCGGCGCGCAACAGCAGCGCCCTCGTGACCGTCGCGCACGCGACCTCGTCAACCTTACGTTGGGCGAGGCTGTCGGTACGCTGTACGCCGCGCAATACTTTCCCGCGAGCTCCAAAGCGCAAGCTCAGCAACTGGTCGCCAACCTGCTGGCCGCTTACCGTCAACGTCTGCAAGCCATCACGTGGATGGCGCCCAGCACCAAGGCCGAGGCGCTGCACAAGCTGCAAACCCTGCGCGTGTCGGTCGGCTACCCCGACCACTTCCGCAGCTACGACGGCCTCGACATCCGCCCTGACGACCTCGCCGGGAACATCGACCGCGCCCACCTGTACGAGTACCACTACAACCTGGCGCGCATCGGCCAGCCGACCGACCCCGGCGAGTGGTCCATGACGCCGCAAACCGTCAACGCCGTCGAAATGCCGCTCAACAACGCGCTAAATTTTCCCGCGGCGATCCTGCAGCCGCCCTTCTTCGACCCTGCCGCGCCCGCCGCCGCCAACTACGGCGCCATCGGCACCGTGATCGGCCACGAGATCTCGCACACCTTCGACTCCGAAGGTTCCGACTTCGACGCGGAAGGCCGCGTTCGCGACTGGTGGACCGCCGCGGACCGCGCCCACTTTGAAGCGTCGACCGCCGCGCTCGCCGCCCAGTTCGACACCTACGAAGTGCTGCCCGGTCTTCACGTCAACGGCCGCCAAACCTTAGGCGAAGACATCGCCGACCTCGCCGGCATCAACGCCTCCCTCGACGCCTACCACTTCTCGCTGCACACCCACCGCGACCTCGTCACCGGCGACGCCACCGACTCGCAGACTCCAACCTCACCTGTCACCACCAACATCACCGGTGATCAGCAGTTCTTCATCGCCTTCGGCCAGAACTGGCAAGGCAAAGCCCGCGAAGCCGCCCTGCGCCGCCAGATCCTCACCGACGGCCACGCCCCCGGCCCCATCCGCGCCCAAACCGTCCGCAACCTCGACGCCTGGTACACCGACTTTCACGTCGACCCAGCGCAGAAGCTCTATCTGCCTCCCGACAAGCGCGTGCACATCTTCTAAGTTCTGCTTCGCGCTCGACGTCCGAGAAACATCCGACGCAAAGGGCGCAAAGGTCACGAAAAGGGTCGCGACGGAGTCCGTGGCGGTTCTTTGCGGTCCCTTGGCGCTCTTCGCGTCAGACGTTTCTTTCCCAGCCAATAAGGCTCCCCTACAGCACCAGATCCTGTACCAGCCCGTCCAACACCCGCTCAGGCTCAGCCGTAATCCCCGTCCGTATCGGCGAAACCTGGATCATCGTGCTGCGCGGCGCCGTCAGCCAATGGAAGCGATCCTTTACCGGAAGCCGCGCAATCGGCCCTGCGCCGGCATCGCCTGCACAGATGCGGGGCACTACGTCCAAATGCCGCCGGATCGCCACGGCATCCGCCTCCGGCGCCAGCGCACACAGCCGCACCTCGTCCAGGTGCACACGCGCGCCCAGCCAGCGCAGTTCCTGCGAAAACAGGATCACCCCGGCATTGATGAACTCATCGCGATCCACCCGCGGCACCACCCGCAGCACGGCGTAGCTGTAGGCCTTAGGCTCGGGCACGGCCAATCTCCTCTTCGAACACCACGGCATGCCGCAGTCGTTCGGTAAAACATCGCAGGTACGCCGCGCGGCGCTCGTCCGGCGTAGCCTCCTCACCCTCGCGCACCAGCCACTCGCCGGGCACAAGCCCCACGATCCGCTCCAACACCTCCCGCGTCAGCCGTGCGCGTGCCTCCGCCCCGGCTGCCGGCACGTCGTCCGCCCTTGGCAGCGGGTGGTGTCCCGCAAGCCGGGCGAGGGG
>CAXTRU010000040.1:0-3701 GCA_964246665.1 uncultured Acidobacteriaceae bacterium | reverse complement strand
GTGTGCCAATCTTCTCTTCCGCACCCGGCCAGAAATGGTGGAAGTACAGCGACGCCCCATGGTCGATGAGCCATAGCTTCTCGCGGCACATCAGCAGGTTGGCGTTGCGCGGCGTGCGGTCGATGTTCAACGTAAACGCATCCAGCCACACCGTCCGCGACGCCGCAGCCGAGCTTGCCGTGTCGCCACTCGCGGGATCAAATGCCGTCGCCTCCGGCAGAAACGCCAGCCCCACGTTCAACCCGCGAGAGCCCTTGAACAGGTCCTGGATCTCCGGGTCAGGCTCCTGCCGCCCAAACGCGGCATCGAGGTTTACCAGCGCAATCTCCGGCACAGGCAGCCCGAGCACCCGCGCGATCTCCCCTGTGAAAACCTCCGCCACCAGAGCCAGTGCCCCCTGCCCGGCCCCGCGCAGCTTCACCACAAACCGCCCACCATCTCCCGTCTCCACAAGCGCAGGCAAAGACCCACCCTCGCGCAACGAAGTGATGTACCGCACCGCATTCACCGTCCGCAGACTCACACCACAAGTGTATGGGCCACGCAAGCAAGCCCACAGACGGAGGGCATGGCTTGAGCCATGCCGTGAGACGCAGCCGTATTGCCGCTTCATCCGCTGAGGTGTGCAAGATAAAGGCTCAAGCATGGGTCAGAAACTACCGAAGGCTTGAGAGATTCACTTTGCCTACCGACCGTAAGCGATCCGCTAATGCCCCTTGTACGTCACATAGAGCTGCGGAAACTCCGTCTTGAGTGTCGCCAGCTTTGGCCGGTCGCAGACCATGATGTACGGGTTATCTGGATTGTTGAGCGCGTAGTCCTGGTGGTACTCCTCGGCGCGGTAGAAGCCCGGGTTCTGTGTCACCTCGGTCACAATGGGTTTGCCAAAGACGTGTTCCGCTCCAAGCTGCGCGATATAGGCCTTGGCGATGCGCGCCTGATCGGCACTGTCCGTAAAGATCGCTGAACGATAGCTGGTACCCACGTCCGGCCCTTGACGGTTCAACGTCGTCGGATTGTGGATCGCAAAAAACACCTGCAGCAGCTCACCGTAGGTAATCTTCGACGGATCGAACACGACCTGGACCGACTCTGCATGTTTGGTCGTCTCGGTCGTCACCTGGTCATAGGTCGCCGTGTCCTTGCTGCCGCCAGCGTACCCCGCAGCCGTCTGCAGCACGCCTTTTACGTGCTCGAAGACGGTCTGCGTTCCCCAGAAGCACCCGCCGGCAAACACCGCGGTTTCTCGTCCGGGCTTCCCTGCCAGGCTGTCGTCCACCTTCGGGCTTGGCACGTGCGGCGCCGCCGCCCGGCAGCCAGAAGCTGCACCTAGCACCACCATCGTCAGCCCAAGAAATCCTGTGCTCCATCCACGCATTGCGTTCTCCGTTCCTGCTAAGCATCTGACGCAGGCGTGATGCCACACGCTCCGTGATGGATACCTTTCCTAAGCCTGATTGAACGAAGCCAAAACAGCACACAGCCAACAATTGCGCGTGCCGAGACAATCACTCCTCTTGGCCCTGCTGACTCAGCTTCACAGATTTCGAGCGCTGTCCGCGCTCAAGTCGGCCTGCGTGCGATTTCAGGCTGCGGAGCTACTCCACAAAGCGCTCACGCTTGTGAGAGTTAATTGTTCTCGCTATTGGTCCTGCGATGACCCGCTGCTCTGGTTGGCTGCGGTGGTTCCGAAGTAGAACCCGATCACCGTTCCGATGATGCCCGTCAGCGCCGGCAAAATGATCTGCAACATTTCCTTGGTTTGCTGCCAGTGTGAGGGGTACGACGCACTCTCCACTGTCGCAAACACAACGAGGTAGCCGAGTATAAGCAGCAGGCCGCATGCCACGATCAGCCGAACCCAATCGCGCTGCCGTTCCGGCGAGTAAGGCTTTCCCGGCATCCCATCCAGAGCTGCGGGAGCGACACGGGCCGAGTCTCGCGGGGCTGAGGGCACGATATCCAGCGGAATGATCACGCCAGATGGTGGGTGTTCGTCGGAAAGATTACCTGGACTGCCCGGTGCCATTCGCGTCGCCCGGCCACATCAGCTCGCTGTAGTTGCGCCCTTTTTTCAGCAGAAGCTTCGTGTCGGGTGAAGCGATGGACCGCCGCACAAACCCGCTGATGTGGATCGCCTGCGCCAGTGCGTCCGACAAGCTGATGTTTTGGCTTTCTGCCAGTTGCCTTAGTTCTTCCAGCCGGTCTTCCGTCAGGACCAGCCGGTCAGGAAGCGGTACAGATTGCGTTGCCATACGTCACGGCCCTCCTACGGCGAGACTACATCTACACCTTAGATGTGCGCCACACAAATGTAGACGCGGAAACGGCCCGAGTGCGCGGTTCCGCCCTGGACGGTGAGCCCAGCCCTACTTGCCACCACCCCCTGCGCCTGCCGCTGTCTGCGCAGCCGGGGTCACAACGGCTCCGTTGATGTGACGCACCTCCACCGGACCCAGACCCGCATCTTTGAGGGTCGGCTCAATCTTGGCCCGGTCCCCTGCCGCAACAATCACCAGCTCTCCCGGATGTAAGTCTGCGGCAGTGACCTTGGCCACGTCCGCCGAGGTCACCGCGGTGTACTTACCAGGTAGCAGCGCGTAATAGTCGAGCGGCCGCTCATACAAGAAGATGGATCCAACTGCCGAGGCCGTAACCCCGACTGTCTCGAAGGCTCCTGGAAGGGACTGCACGAGGGCATTCTTTGCAGCCGTAAGCTCGTCCTCACTCGGCGGATGCGCCGGGAAATTGCGAATCTCGGTCATGAGTTCCTTCGCGGCCGGAGCGGTCACGTCGGTCCTCACCAGACCACCCGCAGAGAACAGACCACCAGCGCGGAATTGCTGATACCGCGAGTTTGCCCCGTAGGTGTACCCATGCTGCTCGCGCAGGTTCATATTGATGCGCGAGGCAAACGAGCCACCGAGCGTGTAGTTCGCTACCTGGACCACCGGCAGCTCCGGTGAGTTCGCCGGCACACCGATACCGAACGCGTACAACGCAGTCTGCGGCGCCCCAGGCTTGTCGACGATCACCACGTGGGTCGGTTGTGGCGTCGGCGCAGGGGGCAGCGTCACAGCCGCGTTTGCCTGGCCTGCCCAGCTGCCGAAGAACTTCTCTGCCATGCTGCGGGCTGCTGCCGGCGTGATGTCGCCGGCAAAGACCAGCGCTGCATCCTGAGGACCGTAGTGCTGCTTGTAGAACGACCCGACATCCTCTGACGTCAGCGCTTTCACGCTCTCGGTTGTGCCGGTTGCAGCAGCACCGTAGGGCGTGTCGCCAAACACCAGCTTCGGCCCAACCCGCTGTGCCATCAGGCCAACGTTGTCGGTTTCCTGCTGGATGCGCACCAGCCGCTGCTTTCTGCGCCGGTCCAGGTCTTCTGGCCGAAACGCCGGATGCTCCACCACGTCGCTCAGCAACTCCATGCCGGGCGACGCATAGCTCGTCAGCACGGTCATGGACGTTGTGCTGCCGTCCATTCCCGCAGCTGGGTCGATCCGCGTCCCGATCACCTCTTCATCTTCGGCCAGCTTTTCCAGGCTGCGTGACGCCGTACCATCGCTCATCAGCTCCGTCGTTAGCGTGGCCAGGCCACCCTTAGTCATAGGGTTGGTGTCGCTGCCCGCTCGCGTCACCACTTGCGCTGACAGTACCGGCAGGGCGTGGTTCTCCACGACGTACACTTTCATGCCGTTGCT
>CAXTRU010000039.1:0-15463 GCA_964246665.1 uncultured Acidobacteriaceae bacterium | reverse complement strand
CCGTTGGGCACCGCGAAGTGCACCAGCAGCGGCCGCCCGACAATCTCCGCTGGCGGCACAAAGCCCCAATAGCGGCTGTCTTCGCTGTTGTTGCGGTTATCCCCCAGCACAAAGAACTGCCCCGCCGGGATCAGCAGGTTGCCATCCGCGCGCAGGGTGCGGCGCAGCTGGAGCCACCATGCTGGGTCCACATTGGGGTCGGTCTCGTGCAGGTTCGGGAACTCGTCGCGAAACACATCCGGGCGCACCGCGGTGTAAAGCGCATACGGCTCGTCCAGGCGCGTGTCGTTCAGGAAGACATGTCCTTCGCGCAGGTGCAGCCGATCGCCCGGCATGCCGATCACGCGCTTCACCAACAGGCGTGAAGGCTGCGGCGGGTAGTGAAACACAATCAGATCGCCGCGGCGTACAGGGGAAGGCGGCAACAGGTGCGACGCAAGCCACGAGCCCGGCCCTCGCCCGCCACCCTCGGTCGCAAACGCAGCCTTGCTCACCAGCACACAATCGCCTACCTGCAACGTCGGCACCATGGACGCTGACGGGATGCGGTAGCTCTGCAGGATGAACGTGAGCACAAACACACCCACCACCACTACCCGTAACAGCGAGCCTACGGTCGCAAGCGCGCTCGGCTGCACAGGCAGCCGGTGGGGGCCCACCGGGTTCACGCAACCGGCTCCGGTTCCGCTTGGCTGCGCGTGCCTGCTCGGCGCCCTTCCTGTGCGTCCCATTGCTGCAGCGCAAGCTCCGCTGCGGCCTGCTGGGCTTCCTTCTTGCTGCCGCCGTTGCCCATGGCCAACCCACGCTCTGGTCCGTCCGCGGCCTGCAGGCGAACCTCCACCGTGAACTGCCGTGCATGCGCCGGCCCGCTTTCCCCGGCGTCGACATACATCAGCTTGCCGGCGCCCACGGCCTGCACGCGCTCCTGCAGACGGCTCTTGGCATCGCGCAACGCCCCGCGTCCGGGCGCTGCTTCCAGCGCCGCACGAATGGCCGGCAGGTCCGGTTCCACCAACAGACGCTCCACCATCGACCGAACGGTCTTTAGGGCCTTTTCGCCGGTGCGCGCACGCGCATCCACTGACCGCGTCACATCCAGGTACACCGCGCCGAGCAGCGCTTCGGCGGTATTGGCCAGCACGGCCATCCGTTGCCGGCCTTCGGTGGCCTCGGCACTCTCGCCCATGCGCAACGCCGCGCCCAGCGCGAGCTGTTCCCCAAGCTCCGCCATACGCTTGCGGCTCACGATGCTTGCGCGCATGCGAGTCAACTCGCCCTCGGTGCGCGCCGGGAAGGTGCGCACCAGGAGCTCGGTCACCACCAGGCCCAGCACCGCATCGCCCAAAAACTCAAGTTGCTCGTTATCGCTTCCAGGCTCGTTGGGCTCATCGCCGTTGGCCTTGGCACGGCCCAACCGCGACTCGTAAACGAAGGAGCTGTGCGTTAAGGCAAGCGTCAACAGGGCCGGGTCGCTGAAGGTATAGCCCAGGCCAGCCTCCAGCGCCGACTGCACGGACACGTCCCCGGCTCGGGACACGGCCGGCGTTGGGGCAGCCTTTCGCGCACTCCGCTTTGTCCCAGTGCTCTTGGTTGCGAGCCGTCCCATCCCGTGAGTCTACTGCGGCTTTCCGGGCTTGTACGCGTCCTTCTGGGCCTTTCCGGTCGGATCGAAGTTGGCATCATCGTCCTTGGGCTGGGCCTGTGCTCTGCGCGGTAGAGCAAACGGCTGCTTGATGCCGTTCTCCGCCGCCAGCTTCGTGTCCGGACGCGCATCCCTCGCCGCCAACGCCGCCTGGTATTCGTCAACGGCATGCGGACGATCCGGCGGATCCATGTTGTCGTACAGCCTGCCTAGGTAGATGTGGCTCCACGCCAGGGTGCGCGGGTCGTGGCTCAACTTCAACGTCGTCTTAAAGCCCTCAATCGCCTTGTCCGGCTGGCCCTGCATCAGGTCGATGCGCGCCAGCACGTATTGGGCGCGGCCATGGTCGCCGCCAGGGTCGGCCATCGCTTGCCCGGCAAGATCTGCCGCATCGGGGATGTCGCCCTTCATCAGGTCAGCCTCGGCAAGGTCGATTCCCTCGGGTGCACGCGGCTTCGGCGCAATGGCCCGCCCCAACGGGTCGCGCGAGGTATCCGGCACCCAGGCGATCACCTGCGCCCGCCGCCGCTCGCCATCCACGTCCATGCCATAGATCATGGGCGCAATCTCATCGCGAAGGCCATCGCCGGTGTGCTCCATGGAACTCAGCGCCTTGTAGAAATATCCGGTCAGCACCCAGCCGGCACGCTCGTCCCGCACCACCACCACCTGCTGCGCCGCAAGGTTTTCGCGGTCATACACGGCCTTGGCTGCCTCGTACTGGTCTACGTCGGTGCGCGCCTTGCTCTTCGGCTTGGCCGGCGGCGGCTCCGGGATCGTGTACAGATGCGCCTCGATGCTCTTGATCAGGCACTCGGTCAGCAGCGCTTCCACATCGCTCTTGTACTCGTAGCCGATCGGCGCGTCAGCCACACCACGCAACAGCGGCTGAATGCGCTCCATGGCCGCACCGCGGCTGTACACCAGCGGCTCCACCTCGTAGTGCAGGTAGATGTGGCGAATGTCGTCCATCCTCACCGGATCGCCGGTCTGGCTGTTATCGGGCGACATCACCACGATGTAGTCCGAGCCATAGATGCGCGCGTTCGTCACCGCCGGCGAAAGCATCGGCTCCAGCAGCACCAGGAAGCGCCGCCCGTCATAGCTTGAGACCGGCTGATGCAGGTAGATGTTGGTGCGCAGCAGCATCTGCGTCATCGGGTCATGGACCCGGGCGGCCAGCGCTTCGTACTCGGGGCGGTGTCGCAGAAAGATGATGTGCAATTGGCTGGCGTCCGCAAAGGTCCTCAGCAGCGGCAGCACGTTCACGACGGCCGCAGCCTGCGGAGGCAACTGCGTCTCGTCCACGTTCGGCGTCAGCTCCGGCGGTGGCGAAAGATACAGCGCCAGCGATACATACTGCCCCACGCTCAGCGCAAGATCCTGCAGCCGGTGCTGCGAAATGTACTCACACAGCGCATCGCGACTCGCCCGTGCCGGCTCGCTGCCGGCCATGGCCTCGTTCAGCTCCGCGCGCACCTCGCTCCGTACCTTGGCCGAGTGATCCAGATCAGCGTCATACCCGCACACGTTCAGCGCTGTGGCGATCTCAAACAGCGGCTCGTTGTACTCCAGCGTGACGGCTGCACCGCCTGGCTCCACCTGCGCTGCCCGCGGCCGCGCCACGGGGTTGTTGCTTTCCGGCGCGCGTTCCCCCTGCGACTGCGATGACGAAGAGGAGGGACTTTGGCCCGCAGCGAGCGGTGCCTGCAACAAGGGCAGGCTCAACAGCGCGCTCAGCAGAGCAGGCATAAGTGGGAAAACCCGGAAAGGCATAACAGCGTTCAGACGCACGCCGATCAGTGTAGGGTAGCAGCTCACCCATGAGCAAGCGGGTGGTCAGCGGGTCTTAGCTCTTGGCGGAAATTGCCGTGTAGGTCATCAACGCGTGCCCGGGCACCGGGACACCGAACACCGTAGCAGGCTTAAAAATACTTTCCAGCAGATTCGCCTCGATCCGCAGCCGCGTCGCCGGGTCACTCGGTCCATCCACAACGTCAAAGTCGTACACCCGGCCTTCGGCGTCCACCTTGGCATCCACCATCACCGCCACAAACTCCTTGCTGGTTGCAATCGGCTGCGGCGTTGTCACGGAATATAGGTATCGCGGCGCGTTCAGGTGAGCCAGTTGCTCATCATTAGCCTGCACCGGCAGGGCGGACCCTAAGAACCATGCCGCGCTCCCCAGAATGACCAGGGTTGCCGCAAAGCCCGCGCCCAGCCGCAACCCGGCGGGGGCCAGGGTGCGCTCAAAGAAGCCGGCTAACCGGCGCATCGGGGAAAGATGCCGCCCGATGACGATTTCACTGGCAAGCGCATCGCGCAGACGAGCCTGCAGTTCGGTAGGAACCGTCGCCGGCCCCAGCTCGCCGAGGACGTTCTGCATGGACCGCCAGGCGGTGAACTCTGTGTCGCAGGAGGTGCACTCCCGGAGATGAGCGGCAAGCTGCGCCATCGACAAGCCGTCCAGCGCCCCATCCAAGTAGGCCGAAAAACTCGCCCGGCTCTGAACGCACGCTTCAGACAGCTCCGACTCGACGCCGATCTCCTCCACACAGCTCACGACACCACCAAACCTTCCTTGCCTGTGATGCCTGTACGGGCCCGGCGACTCTTTGGTTCCGCGGCCGCGCTGTGGATTGTGTTGGGTGGTGAACTTTCTCGCAAGGCTTCCCGCAGGGCTGCACGCCCGCGCATCAGCCGGCTCTTCACCGTGCCGACATTGGTTTCCAGGATCTCGGCGATCTCTTCATACGCAAAGCCTTCAATCTCGCGCAGCACAACTGCCGTTCGGAAAACCTCTGGGATGGTGTGGAGGGCTGCCTCGACGCGCTCCCGCAGCTGCGCCCGGGCGACATTGTCGAAGGGCGACGCATCGCCCGCGGCCAGCATGTCGGCCAGGGAGAACGACTCACCGTCCTCGTTCTCGCGGGACTCGTCCAGTGTCAGTTCCTGTTTCTTGTGCCGCGTCCACCAGCGCCGCTGGTTGGAAGCCTCATGCACCGCGATCCGGTAAATCCAGGTCCGCAGGCTGGCCTCACCGTGAAAGCTGTGAATGTTGCGGAAAACCTTAACGAACACTTCCTGGGTCACGTCGGCGGCATCGGCCGGGTCGCGCAGGCTGCGGGCAATCAGGGAGTAGACGGGGCGACTGTATTGGGCAATGAGCTGCGCAAAGGCGGTCTCCGACCCAGCCTTCAGATCACGCACGAGGCTTAATTCCTCGGCTCCAATTGCCAACGCACTCGCCAGATCGCTCATTGCACCTCACGTACGGAGGAATGCCCAGTGGCCTGCCCGGCTGACCAAGATCAGCCACTTGCCACGGATTGACGACTACAGTAGGGCCTGGGACGATCCTCTGTCCAGCGGCTTATGCCTGGGTACGGACGGGACACCCAGAACGCTCTCCAACAAACGGAAAAACCGGAAATCCTGAAGAAGCGAAACTGCGCCGCCGGCGGCCGAGTGCTCGCTCACTCTGCAGACTTAGACACCACTTAGTACACGATTGTTCCCAACTCGCTTGTTCTTGCGGCGTATCATTCGGCTGCGAGTGCGTTGAGGTGATCGCGCACTCATACGGGCCCCAATTACGTCTGGAGGACTCGCCGTGAACCGCCTCATCTGCGCCATTCCCTTTCTCACTCTGCTTTGCGCGTCGCCTGCCCTGGCCGACCCGATGTTCAATTTCACCATCACGGGCGACGGACACACCTTCCAGTTCACGGTGCCGAACCCGCCCACCACGACCGAAACGCCTCACCTGGTGTATGCCTTGCTGCCGACCGCAACGGGCACCGTTGATAACCAGAGCGGCTATACGTTCAGCGGGAGCATCGTCGTTCTGGAGAACACCGGCACCTTTCCCGTGCTCGACCTGAATGTCACTCCGGACCCAGCTGGCATCGCGCCGCCCTATCCCACGGGCACAGATACGTACGCGCTGTACGGGTCAACCTTCACTACGCTGGTTTCCGACGTCCCGAATCCGTACCCCAGCTGCCAGGGCGGAGCCTGCAACGATCTGCTGACCTTTGCCTTTCTTCCGGCCGAGTACACGCTGTATGGCTTCGACCCCGATCGCAACTAGGGGTCCTACACCCTGGACATCACGACGGCCTCGGCAGCCGCAGTCACCCCGGAGCCCTCGTCATGGTTGCTGATGTTGACGGGTCTCGCCGGCAGTGGTGTAGCGACTCTTCGGCGAAGACGGTCCGATTCCGGCTCCCGGGTCCAGGCGTTCTCATTGGGTCGTGCGCTTGACGTAAGCCGGGTAAGCGGCGAAACTACAAAGAGTCCTTCCCCGAGTGGGCCTGTGGCGCAGCTGGGAGCGCGCTTCCATGGCATGGAAGAGGTCATCGGTTCGATCCCGATCAGGTCCACCAACTAACTTCCTGACATCCTGAAACTTCGATCCTCCTGCAGCGTCTTTCAGCCAGCAGTGCCCACCTGTCGTTTCTCCAGGTCTCCCATCCGCATCCCGATCGGCGTTCTTCCGTGTCCGGCAGCTACGGGCGACAATGGCCTCAACCTTAGCCAAGTCCCAGCTACAAGGAACCTACATGCCCAACGATTCCCACGACCCTCTCGCGGGTCAGGCGCCCTCTGCCCCTGAACAGGACGCGGCCCCGGCCGTTCGTGTCAGCCGCCGGTCGTTTCTTTCCGGCCTTGGCGCGGCAGGTGTGGCCGTCGCGGCGCCCCCGGCCCTCAGCGCAGCGCAGACAGTCGCCAACGCCGTCCCGGAAAGCGCACCCGCCGCAGCCCCCGCAACCGGCACCGTGTCGCTCACGCTCAAGGTCAACGGCAAAGACCGCCAGCTCAACATTGAGCCCCGCGTCGCCCTGCTGGACGCCCTGCGTGAGGATCTCGACCTGCCCGGCACCAAGAAGGGCTGCGATCACGGCCAGTGCGGCGCCTGCACGGTGCACATCAACGGCCGCCGCGTGCTTAGCTGCATGAGCTTCGCCATCATGCACCAGGGCGACGAGATCACCACCATCGAAGGCCTCGGCCAGCCAGGCAATCTCCATCCCATGCAGGCCAGCTTTGTGGAGCACGACGCCTACCAGTGCGGCTACTGCACCTCCGGACAGATCATGTCGGCGGTGGCCCTGCTCAAGGAGCCGGTCGGCCCGTCAGACCAGGACGTCAAGAACAACATGTACGGCAACATCTGCCGCTGCGGCGCCTACCCCAACATCGTCGCCGCCGTACAGGCCGTACGCCAACGCGCCTGACCTCTTTCTTTCTTTGTCTTTGCCTTTCTTTCTTTGTCATTCCCCGCACGGGGAACCTGCTTTTATCACCGCCTTTGTCCTTGCCTTTCTGTCTTTGTCATTCCCCGCACGGGGAACCTGCTTTCACCACCGCCCTTGCCTTTCTTTCTTTTGTCATTCCCCGCACGGGGAACCTGCTTTCCGAACCAAGCTCCAACCGCGAAAGGACCCGCATGGAAGCCTTCAACTTCATCCAAGCCACCACCCCACAGCAGGCCATCACGGAAGGCCAGAAAACGCCCACAGCGCAACTCAACGCCACCGTGCGGTACGTCGCAGGCGGCACCAATCTCACAGACCTCATGAAACTCAATGTCGAGCGCCCCACCGAGGTCATCGACATCAATCGCCTTCAGCTCAGCAGCATCGATGAGGTGCCCGGCGGCGGCCTTCGTCTTGGCGCCCTGAGCCGCAACGCCGACGTGGCCCACCATCCCGTGGTGCAGCGCGACTACACCGTGCTCTCGGAAGCGATCCTTGCTGGTGCCTCACCGCAGATCCGCAACATGGCCACCACCGGCGGCAACCTGTTGCAGCGCACCCGTTGCCTGTACTTCCGCGCCACCGAGCACCGCTGCAACAAGCGCGCGCCGGGCTCGGGCTGCGATGCCCTGGAAGGCCACAACCGCATGCTCGCCATCCTGGGCACCAGCGAGCACTGCATTGCCACCAATCCTTCCGACCAGAACGTTGCGCTCACCGCGCTTGAGGCCACGGTCCACATCCAGGGCCCCAAGGGCGAGCGCACCGTGCCCATCGCGGAGTTCTACCTGAAGCCCGGTGCCACGCCCAACATCGAAACCGTGCTGCAGCCGGGCGATGTGATCACCGCGGTCACGCTGCCGCCGGTGCCCGCCGGCACCAAGTCGCTGTACCTGAAGCTGCGCGATCGCGCCGCGTATGAGTTCGCCCTCGCCTCTGCCGCCGTCGTCGCGCAAACCAGCAATGGCCGCCTTCAGCGGGTGCGCGTGGCCTTGGGCGGGGTAGGCACAGTGCCCTGGCGCTCGCACGAGGCCGAGCACATCTTGGAAGGCAAAGCCGCCAGCCCGGAACTCTTTCACCGCGCCGCCGAAGCTGCACTGAAAGACGCCAAGCCGCGCAAGGAAAACGCCTTCAAGGTCGAGCTGGCCCAGCGCTGCCTGACCCACGCGCTCACCACCGTCACTGCCTAACTCGGTGTAGATAAAACTCAGCCCAACGGTGTAGCAGGGGCCTTCAGGCCCCTGACAAGACGCAAGGACAGACAGGGCTTTAGCCCTGGATCGGCGGGCCCGGACCCGCTCATACACGCAACACGCAGCCGGAGATCATATGCAGCAGCAAAACGGATCCAACCAGCCGAAAGAAGCGCCCAAGCCGCCATCCGCCATCATCGGCGCCGCGCAACCTCGTATCGACGGGCCGCTGAAAACTACGGGCGCAGCACGCTACGCCGCGGACTACAACTTCCCCGGCCTCCTGTACGCGTACCCGGTGACGTCCACCATCGCGCACGGCCGCATCGTGAGCCTGGATGCAACGAAGGCCGAGCGCATGCGCGGCGTTCGTCTCGTCATGCACCACGGCAACATCGATCCGCTATTCCGCCTCGCGGCCGGCGCGCGCAATGTGCGCATCAGCGAATCGCGCCCGCCCTTGGAAGACCAGAACATCTACTACTGGGGCCAATACGTCGCCGTCGTTGTCGCCGAAACCTTTGAGCAGGCGCGCACCGCTGCCGCAGCCGTCAAGGTCACCTACGCTGAAGACAAGCCCGACGTGTCGCCACTGCTTGACGACATCGAAGGCACGCCCCACGTCGAAAGCAAGCGCGGCGATGCGGACACGGCCCTTCCTGCAGCGCCCGTGCGGGTCGACGCCACCTACGTCACGCCCCCGGAAACGCATAACCCCATGGAAATGCACGCCACCACGGCTGTGTGGGACGGCAAGCGCTTCACGCTGTATGAGAGCTCCCAGGGCGTGGTCAACCACCTCAATGTGATGGCGCAGGTGCTCGGCGTTCCCAAGGAAAACATCCAGGTCATCTCGCGCTTCATCGGCTCGGGCTTCGGCGGCAAGCTGTTCCCCTGGCCGCATTCAGCCCTAGCCGCGTGCGCCGCGCGCAAGCTCAACCGCCCCGTCAAGCTCACGCTCTCACGCCACATGATGTTCTACGACGTCGGCCACCGCCCGCGCACGCAGCAGCTAGTGCGCATCGGCGCCACGCCGGATGGCAAACTCGTCTCGCTAGAGCAGCACTATCGCAATCACACCTCTTTGCTCGACAACGTCAAGGAAAACTGCGGCGAAGCCACGCCGTTCATCTACTCCACGCCGAACCTCACGGTCACCAGCGCGCTGACACGCCGCACCCTCGGCACACCCACGCCCATGCGCGGTCCCGGTGCCGTGCCTGGCTTGTTTGCTGTGGAATCCGCGATGGATGAGCTTGCGGTGAAGCTCAACATGGACCCCATCGCGTTGCGCCTCAAGAACGACACGCTCATCGACGAGAGCAACGGCAAGCCCTTCAGCTCGCGCAACCTGAAACAGTGTTATGAGGTCGGCGCGGACAAGTTTGGCTGGGCCAAGCGCAACCCCAAGGTCGGCTCGATGCGCAACGGTGACGTCATCGTCGGCTATGGCATGGCGGCCGCTTCGTGGGGCGCCTTTCGCGGCTCCTGCGAAGCTAACGTCATGCTGCGTGACGATGGCACCGCGCGCGCCAGCTGCGCCACGCAGGACATCGGCACCGGCACCTACACCGTTTTTGCGCAGGTGGTTAGCGACAAGACCGGCATCCCGATTGAGAAGATCGACGTTGTGCTCGGCGACAGCTCACTCGCGCCCGGGCCCACCTCCGGCGGCTCTACCGCAACGGCCACAACCATTCCTGCAGTCGCCGATGCCGCCAACGGTGCGGTGCGTTCTATGCTCACGGTCGCCGCAACCACCAACGGCTCACCGTACAAGGGCCGCAAGCCCGAAGAGCTCACCATGAGCGAAGGCCGCGTCCACGCAAAAGATCAGCCCGCTTCCGCTGGCATGCCCTTTGACCAGATGTTGAAGCTGGCCAAGGTCGGCTACGCGAACGGCGATGGCAAGACCGGTGGCCTGGGCTCTGACACCGATGCAAGCAAGTACTCCACGCACAGCTTCGGCGCGCAATTTGCTGAAGTGGAGTGGAACCCGCGCATCGCCGAACTGCGCGTCAGCCGCATCGTGTCCGTCATTGACGGCGGCCGCATCATGAACAGGAATACCGCTACCAATCAGGTCGCCGGCGCGGTGGTGATGGGCATCGGCATGGCGCTGCTGGAGCAGACAATCTATGACCAGCGCAACGGTCATCCTGTGAACGACAACTACGCTGAATACCTGGTGCCTACCAGCGCCGACTCGCCCATCATCGATGTGCACTTCCTCGACATCCCCGACCCGCAGATGGGCGAGTACGGCGCCCGCGGCATCGGCGAGATCGGCCTCGCCGGCGTTGCACCGGCCATCACCGCCGCGGTCTACAACGCCACCGGCGTTCGCGTGCGGGAACTGCCCGTGCGCATCGAGGACCTATTGACGTCCAAGGTGAGCATTTAGACGATTGCAGCCTTCCTGCCTCATGCGTCGGCTGGATGAGCCGTTCCGCGATAGCTACAAAGCTGGCTGCGCATGTCTATGTTCCTTCGCCGGAACTGCTGCAACGGCGCATCGGTCTGCGTAAAGTCCACCGGGCGAGGAAGCCACATCCACCGCCTCGGCCATCAGAACAGGAGCCAGCCAATGTTCGAGGGCCAGCAGACTCCTGCACCGCGCCAGGCGCAGGGGACCTTGCACGTGGGAGCGTCTGAGTGGTTGAGCGAAGTGGGATGCAACTCTGGGGAGGCCTGGAGTGCACTGTAAACCGCGTCGGTGATGTGTGGATGGACCAGATGGAACGCTGCGGTCACTACAGCCGCCGCGAAGACTTCCAGCACATTGCTGCGCTTGGCTTCAAGACATTGCGTTACGGTCTCCACTGGGAACGCTTCTGCCAGGCCGGCACGCTGGAGATCTTCGCCCAACCGTTAGCCGAAATGCAGCGGCTTGGCATCGAGCCCATCGCCGGTCTCGTCCACCACGGCAGTGGCCCGGCTGAGACCGACCTGCTCGACCCGCACTTCCCGGAGAAGCTCGCCGTCTACGCCCGCCGGCTGGCGGAGCGTTTTCCGCATATCCGTCGCTATACCCCGGTCAACGAGCCGCAAACCACGGCTCGCTTCAGTGCGCTGTACGGCCACTGGTACCCGCATGAGCGCAGCTTCCGCGGCTATGCGCGCGCGCTTGTGAACCAGATCAAGGCGACCGTCCTGGCCATGCGCGCGATCCGCACCGTGCGCCCTGACGCCGAACTCGTCACCACTGAAGATGGCGGCAAAACCTGGTCCACCCCGGCACTACGCGAGCTCTGCGAAGAGCGCGAACATCGCCGCTGGCTTGGCCTGGATCTGCTGTGTGGCCGCGTGGATCGCGCTCACCCCATGTTCTCCTTTCTGCTCGCAAACGGCATTCCGGAAAGCGAAATCCTCTGGTTCGTGGACCATCCCTGCCCACCGGCGGTGATTGGCCTCAACTACTACCTCACCAGCGATCGCTTCCTCGATCACCGAATCTGGAAGTACGAGGATTGGCTTGCGGGCGGGGATACCGGCGACGAGCCGCTGGTGGACATCGAGGCCGTTCGCCTGCGCAAGGACGGCATCGCCGGTGCCGGCGCCATCCTCACCGAGGCATGGAACCGCTACCACCTTCCCGTCGCCATCACCGAGTGCCATCTCGGCGGTGGGTGGGAAGGCGATCCCGTCCGCTGGCTCAACGAGGTATGGACCGAAGCCCAACACGCCCGCAACCGTGGTGCGGAGGTCGCCGCGGTTACGGTGTGGTCGCTGCTTGGCTCATGGGATTGGTGCTCCCTGGTTACCTGCGACAACGGCGTGTATGAGCCCGGCGTCTTCGATGTTCGCGGGGGCACGCTTGTGCCCACGCCCATCGCGGAGGCCGCGCGCTGCCTCGCACAAGGCACACCGCTGAACGTGAAAGGCAAAGGCTGGTGGAGACATCAGGAACGGCTCACCTTTGAGCCCGTCAGCGAACACGACGGCGCCGAGGAAGACGCCCTCCGCCCTCCGGAGCGAGCCACCAACTTCGTACAGTCCTCCGCCTGAGCCTGCGCGCCCATAACGCTTTTCTAAGACAGAGTGTTTTGTTGCAGCAGCGATTGCGAATACGGTCTTAGCTACTCCGTATTCTGTGGGCGCGACAGCGTCGGCGACGCTGAACCACATGGTTGAAAAGTGGTGGCTGGAGACGGGATCGGATCGCCGACGCCGGCTAGTACAAGACGCTGGAGGCTCTCGCAAAGGTTACAGGAGCACGCTTTGGCTTCAACAAGCGAGACGGACCCATCTTGTAGCCGCACCGCGCCGAGTGCGGTTCCACCGGCACTGACCTGCGCTGCCGTTGGCAAGGCGGTTGGTGACTCGCTCGGCAGCCGGATGCCCAGTGCGATACTGCCCAATCTCGTTGAAGCACCGCACTGCCATCCTTGTGACACGCTTTCACCGGCAGGAACGGCACCTTCGTCGCCGAGCCGGTTCTTTGCGGCCCACAGTCTGCCGGCGAGCCGCTTCCCCGGAGCCATCATGAGTCCGCTCGACTCGACTCCGGCCCTGCGAACGCGCGGCCACGCCGCCAAGCAACTCAGAGCAAAGTTGGTGTTTGAAGCTCTCAAAGTGTTTTGGCTGGCTCCTTTGACAACAGAAATCCTCCGTGTCTACACTTCCGGCGTTTTCAGAATGGAGCAAGTCATTTGTGCATCTTTTAACGCCTGCGGTCACTGTACCGATCTACCTCGGCAGATAAGCTCGGTAGCTGCGACGCCGGCGTTCCACTTCAAGCGTTCGCAAATCAAGGAGACCACGTATGGTTCGACTTGTTTCATCCTTTGGTCGCTGCCTGCTTTTCGTTAGGGCGCCGCTATGCTTGGCAGGGCTCACCGTGCACGCGCAGACGAGCACGAATCTTCGCATCATGCCGCTGGGCGACTCGATTACCTGGGGCACAGAAAGTTCAACCGGCAACGGCTACCGTGGACCACTTGCGGTGGCCCTGAGCAGCCAGGTAGCGGTTGAGGACTTTGTCGGCAAGCAGATCAACGGAACCATGTCCGACCCTGACAATGAGGGGCACCCAGGGTACAAAATCAGCGACCTCGCCAACCTGGCCAACGCGTCTCTCAACACCTATAAACCGAACGTTGTTCTTCTGGATGCCGGGATCAACGACCTCGGGCAAAATTACCAGATCTCGTCAGCCCCTACGCGGCTGGCCTCTCTGATCGATCAAGTTCTTACAGCTGAGCCGGACGCGACCGTGCTGGTGGCAACACTCATCATCAACGGTGATCCCACCTTGGAATCGGAGCGCGAAACGTTTAACAGCCAGCTTCCCGCCATCGTGCAGGCGCGCGCCTCCCAGGGCAAACATGTTGCCCTGGTGGATATGGGCGCCCTCACGACGGCAAATCTTTCGGGCACGCTGCACCCCAATGACTCCGGCTATCAGTTGATGGCCAACGCCTGGGACAGCGCGATCCAGCAGGCAATCACGAACCACTGGATCGCGGACCCGGTCTCAGGCAGCGCCAGCCGGCCCACAGGCCGCATCTACTCCGGCGTGCCCGGGATGTGCCTGGATAACTTCGGCGGCTATGGAGCCGCAGACATCCAGCACACAAAGGCCGATGCCTATGGTTGCAACCCGACCGCGGCCCAGCAATGGAATGTCAATAACGGCAGCATCACGACCAACGGGCTCTGTCTCGATGTTGTTGGGGGCTCCACAAGCAATGGTGCGCTCGTGGACCTGTGGACGTGCACGGGCGCCTCAAACCAGGTTTGGACCATTCAGAACGGCACGATCGTCAATCCGGCTTCGGGCCGCTGCCTCGATGACCCGGGCGCAAGCGCTACCAACGGCGTGCAACTCGACATCAAGACCTGCGACGGCAGCCTTGGCCAGCAGTGGCGTGTCCCGTCACAAGGGTCCGTCCTTTCCGGCGTGGCGGGCAAATGTCTCGACGCCTTCGGCGGATCAACCGCCGACAAAACAAAGGTCGACAGCTACGGGTGCAACCCCACGTCTGCGCAGCAGTGGGTTGTTACCAACAACACCCTGAGCTTTGACGGCAAGTGCCTGGACATCGCAAACGGCGCCACAAACAACGGCGCCCCCGTTGAGCTCTACACCTGTAACGGCGGCGCCAACCAGGTCTGGACTCCCGTCAACGGTGCGCTGGTCAACCCGGTGTCGGGTCGTTGCCTTGATCTTCCTGGCGGCAACACGACGAACGGTACCGCGCTCGACCTCTGGGACTGTGGGGGCGGAAGCAACCAGCAATGGACGCTTCCACCCGGAACGCCTCAATCCTAAGAACTCCAACAACACGAATTACCGCTTTGCCCACTGCCTCACTGAAATTCCCGTAAGCAGGAGCCGACCGGTTAAGGCGGCTACACCAGAGCAGTCGCCGACAAGAAAGATTACGCCCGCGGCTCACAACCCACTCCAGGAGAAACGAATGAAACTGCTTTACGCAAAGCTGTTACCCATGCTGGCCGTTCTCACGACCGGTCTCCTTACCAAGGCCGCCCAAGGCCAAAATGCGGATGCGGCCTATAACGCGTACAACTCGGCCTTTCTTGTGCGGGGGAATGGGCAGACTTACTACTCTGTCGGCCTCAACACGGTCAACAATCAAGAGGACGGCGAATGGACCGAAGGCCTGGACATCACCGTTGCGATCGACCGCTACCAGTACACGCATGCACAAGGGGATCGCGACTTTATGATCTCGCTGCTGAACAGCCTTGCCTACTTCAATGCGCCCGGCGGACCGAACAACAACTGGCAGACCGACGGTTGGGACGACAATCTGGCCTGGATGGTGAATCCGTTTCTGCGGGGTTACCAACTTACCGGCATTGCAAGTTACCTGACGCAGGCGGAGGCAGGCTGGAACCAAGGATGGAATCAGGGCTGGGACACCACGGTTGCCGGCGGCGGCATCTGGGAAAATACCAACAAGCAGTCCAAGTGCGCGCTCAGCAATAACCCATTCGTCTTTGAGGGTGTGCAGCTCTATGTCTCGACCGGCGATGCGACCTATCTGAACAAGGCAGAGACGATCTATGCCTGGGTCCGATCGAACCTATTCAACCCAACCAACAGCACCAACAACCTGGGCGCGCCGGGGCAGGTCAACGGATGCGTCGGCAGCAATGGAGTGCTTCAGGGCTTGTCGGATAATGTGTATGACAGTGGATCGTTTGTGAAGGCAGCAGCCGATCTGTACCGCGTGACTGGCAATCAGATGTACTACAACGATGCGTTGCTGGCCATCAACCACATGGTAGGCCAAGGGTCTGTCATCCCTGACAAAGGAAGTGGTGAAACGGGCCACCAGTGGGCGTATTGGTTTACCCGCGGCCTGAGCGACTTCGCTACGGATGCCAATCTCTGGTCC
>CAXTRU010000038.1:8302-15518 GCA_964246665.1 uncultured Acidobacteriaceae bacterium | reverse complement strand
GGCCGATGGTACTGCACGCGCAAGTGTGTGGGAGATTAGGTGATCGCCGGCAGAAACTAAACCAAAAAGCCCACCGCAAGGTGGGCTTTTTGGTTTTGTGCTCAGAATCATATTCTCGTGCCAGATGAGGGCTAAACAGCACGTATGTCGGCCGAGTCGGTCAAAGATCACCTAGGAAGCGTCGGGCTCAATGCGCGGTTCTGGTGGTATGCGGGCCTAATCTTCGTGCTTTCCCTCGTCAGTGACGGCTGGGCCGGGAAGCCGTCGCCTCTTGTGCACCAGATCCTTCTCCTACCTGCAGCAGGGTTCTACGGATATGCCCTGTGGGGCTTGCTGAAGACTCAGCCGAACGACTCGATCCTTCGTTCGAAGGCGAACCGCAACGTTCCACTGTGGGTGGTTGTCCTGACTGCATTCGAAGCCTGGGCCGTGCTTCTGTTCATAGCAGAAGCTCGGCATTACCGAAGCTTCGGTTACCGGCTCTCTGTTGGACCCTGCATCGCTGCTCTCACCCTTGCGGTGGTTGGCTGGGGATGGTTCTATGCCAAGCGAGGGGCGAGGGAACTCCTCGTAGCCGGCCTAGGAACATCTTGGGCCGGTTGGCTCCTCGCCATTCGTTGCTTTCCGTTGAACTACTTGAGATCGGACATGTTGCCGGTAATTAGCTGGGCCGATGCTCGACTGATTCACCACCTGAACCCGTACGGCACCATGTACGTCGGTACGCGAGTGTACGACTTTCCGTATCTGCCAGGGATGCTCGTCGGCTATCTGCCACCAGCGCTCCTGCATGTGGATCTGCGCTGGGCGTCTTTGGTGTACGTTGCGGCTACAGCGTCGCTCGTGTTTTGGGCAGCCTCCCAGGAGCGTCGCTTCGAGACAGGCGTTTTGCTTGCCGTCTTCCTGTTGTGTCCCTTTCTGCAGTACCGCCACGATATCTACCTAGAACCTCATTGGTTCACGTTGGCTGTGGCTGTTGTCCTGATGCAGCGACGGCGCTTTCTGTTAGCGGCTGTGGCTTGGGGCGCCAGCTGTGCGGTGTACCAACTTAGCTGGGTCGTAGTTCCGTTCGTGGCGCTCAATGCATACCGTCGCAGAGGATGGCTGGAACTCGGCAAGGTGCTGGCGGCAACGCTGCTGGGCGCCCTGCTCGTAAGCGGGCCTTTTCTCGCGTCTGCCTCGAAGCGCATTGCCAGCAATACGGTCGGTCAATGGGATCGCCTACCCCATGCGCTGGCGGACCCTATTAACGTTTCCTACTGGTTGACGTACCTGATTCGGCCGAGCCAGCTGAAGTGGGTCCAAGCGATTGTGCTGACCGGGCTGTTCGGGTATTGCTTCCTGCGGCGGCGCTGTGCAACGTTGACCGACACACTCCGGTGGATGTGCTGTGCTCTCGCCATTTTCATTCCACTGAACGTGCTGGTCGACGGGTACTTTTACTTGACGCTGGCACTCATGCTGCTGTTCTTCATTTGCGCCGCGAATGGCTATTGGGAGTTCAATGAGGCGGAAAAGGCGTCTCTCGCCTAATCCGTAAACATTTGTCGCTGTCGTCTGACCGGCGAGACCTTACGGACAGCCTCGGAAAGATTATCGTCCCTACCCTGCCGCTTCTTCGGTCCCGCCGAGCTGGCATGATCGATGGTGATGTCGCCGTCGGTCGCTTGCAGTCGGAGCTCTGGGCCACCATGTGAGATCTGGCCGGTCAACGATGTCCGATCGCCTTCCTGGATTGATGTCAGTCCGAGGTCATTGTCAATCTTGCCGCTGGTCGTGTCCGCCGTCAACGAAAACGCGGCTTTTGGTGGAAGATGCAGCTGGATGGAGCCGTCCGTGGTGTTGACCCGTGCCGCGGCCATCGTGCCGATGAGACCAAGATCTACAGATCCATTGCGGTCCGTGATTGTTGCTCCATCGCGAACCCCCGCAAACGTTACGTTCCGGTCAGTGGTCGTAAGAAGGACGGGTCCGTCAAGGTTGTCTGCGTCCAAAGCACTTCGGCCATCCACGGTCAGTTCGCCAGGGACGCCCGCGCAGGCAAAATCAGTGAAGCTGCTTCGGAAGTGCACCGGGCCATGGATGTGCTCGAGGTGAGATATCCCGAAGAAGTCTCCATGAAGGGTCAGCGGCCCTGTGAGGTCCGTAAAAGTGAGGTCGCCACTGCGGCCTTCGACTGTGAGGTCGCCGCTGAGGCTGTGGCCGTTGATGGTTGCGTCGTCATCGTCGGAGGACAGGTGCACGGGCCCCGCGAGACCTGTCAAGGTGATGTTGCCGGTGTGTTCTTCCACGGTGATCGGCCCCCGAAGCTCCGCGATCGAGAGATCGCCTTTCTCTGGGGCGATCAGCAGCCCGCTTGCGTGCGGCACCTGAATGGTCAGATCTGCCTGGTCGCGTCCCCTGCCCTCTACAGTTAAGCGAAGACCGGCACCATCCCGCTGCAGACTCGGAGCCTTGCGGCGTTGACGACCTCCGAGCTCATCGCCATGCCACGCCACCACACGCTGATGGACAGATACATGGACCTGCCCATCCGGGCTGGCTCCCACTACGTGGATGTTGCCCCGGTAATTGTGAATGGTAAGTAAGGCGCCGGCGACGAGAGGCGCACTCAGGTCCTGATCCGTCTCGCTTTCTTGCGCAAAGATTTGATCCAGCCCCCAAGTCTCCGCCCAATCGGCGCCCCAGTTCTTTTGCACCCATGCCGAGCCGCGGGTTAGGGAATTGGCTAAAAGCCCGGCGATCGTGACAAGCACCAGCAGAAAGACTGCACCGGCGCCAAGCGTTCGACGAGGAAGGTTCGCCTGCCGGTGCTGGCCGACCCAGGTATCGGCGGCCCACTCGGCTAACAGGATCAGGCCGGATCCAACAAGAAGGGTTGGCCACCAATGGGACATCCAGGCAAGCACGGCATCGGGACGCACCCTGCCGAGCTCGATGAGAAGGAAGAGGAGGCCCGTGGCCACCAGCAGGAGAGGCCCGACCAGCGATCCACGGCGCTGAGCCCTTAGTTGGAGTCGCACAAGATCGCGTTGCTGCCGCGCGGCAAGAGCGGCTGCCCGGCGCTGGTCGCGAGAGGCTCGTCGATTCCACGTCGAAGCAGTGGAGCCCGGCACGGCCGGTGGGGCGCTTGTCGGAGGCGGAGGCGGAGGTGGCGGGGCACTCACGTCAGGTTCTCCAAAACAGACAAGCGGCTAGTGGCACTACAGCCCAAGCGATCCCGTTCCTGAGGTGCTACGCACAGGCCGGGCCACGGGTTCGGGCACGGGTTGCCGTTCAGGGAAGGGGACTACAGCGGCACTGCGCTGCAAAAGGAGCATCGTGCCCCAAACCACCAGAAGAAGTGGCCAGCTGCGATGCATCGGCAGTACATGGGCCGTCTGCAAGGCGAGCAGCGCAGAGACCGTCAGCAGCACAGCAGGGCCTGTTAGGGCGCCGATGAGGCCTGTGGAGCACCACGGCGCCCGACGACCGTTTTGCCAAACCTCCCAGCGTCGGAAGGCAATCCAGAGCGCCAAGGCAGCCAGCAAAATAGGGGCAAACCAGCGTCCGCTGAGTCGCAGTTCCGGCAGCAAGTTGCCCAGAAGGAAGAGTAGACCCAGCCCGATGAGCCAAAGAGCGCCCATGGGGAAGCGCCGTGTCCCTGTAAGCGGCGTGACCGGGACGGCTTGCGGCGGCGAACCGGCACCTGTGTAGGTTGGGACATACCCGATGTTTGTGGGCGGTGGTGGTGCGGAAGGAACAGGCCGAGGACCAGGGGCTGCGCATTGTGTCGCGTAGGGGTTCTCTCCTGCGTACTCATGAAACGGAGAGTAGGGCGGTGCGCTGGGTGGCTTTGGCGGAATATAACCTGCCCAGTTGGCCCCGGTACCTTGGCTTTGGGCCTGCGTTTGCGCGTTCCTGCCGAAGCTGGCACCCTGCGGCGGCGGGGGAGCCGGCCCAGGACGGGCGAAGCCCATACGGTCGCCGATGTCATTCCAGCCGAACGGGTTGGGGAGCGGCAGATGTTCGCGCCGGGCCCGGGCCGTGTGGTACGCGTCAAAGACCTGGTAGAAAATCCATCCCCAGACCAACCACCACAGAACCCAGTTCAGGTTGTCCGCCATCGCTACCAGGACGACGAAGACGACCAGGTGCATGGCACCTTTGGCGTACTGGGCGTTGTACATCGCACCGACGCCGGGGATGAAGCCAAGGAGTCCGGCGAGCACGGGGTTAGGCCCGCTTGCGGGATACGGTGCGCCAGCGGCTGGAGCGCCGGGGCGATACGGCCCGCTGTGCACGTTTTGCCACCCGGCACCGGACTGCCGCAGGCCGGCACAGGGCTCGCAGAAGACGCCACCGCCGACCCGGCGCAGGCTGTCCATGGTCAGGCCTCGTCCGCACTCCTGGCAGTAGCCCGCGGGCGCGCCGGATGCGGTGCCGGCGGTTGAGCTCGAGCCGGGGCCGCCAGCTTGGGTGTTTGTGTCATCTGTCATAGCTCCTCCTGTCCGGCGTCATGCGCCCTCAATCTCGAAATTGTTTTCCGATCTAACGCCCAGATGGGCTTGCGTTCGCGTCGTCCATCTGGGCGCGCATCTCGTTCACGCGTGACTCCACCCGGTACACCACACGCAAACCGTGGATAGAGCGAGCCAGGCTAGCACCTGTATTGGCGACGGTCCGGTGCACGCCACCGTTGCGCAACGTTTGTGCGTTCAGGTGATCCACCGAGACGCCCAACAGGTTCAAGGTCAGGCAGATGGAAAAGAACGCCATGGCTCCTGTCATAGCTAGCCGCGGTTGCACCAGCGCCGACCAGCCACCCTCGCCAAATCCAAGCCAGCTGCGCCAGCCGGAGGCACTTCCTTCCCATTCATGCGGTTCCACGGCAATTGGTGCCGGCACCATCACAGGCACATGCGGCAAAGGAGGTAGGCTTACCCCGGCTTCGGCGTAGCCCGTGGTATGCGCCAAAATGCTGGCTAGCATGTTGACCGGCGGCTCCGGCGTTTGATCCTTCAGCACGGTCAGCCAGGCGAGCCCGCGCTGCGCTTCGGCGAGTTCCTCGGAACAGCCCACGCACCCGGCCAGGTGCTGATCCAGGGCACGCTGTTCCGCGTCGCTCAGCAGACCGTCGGCAGCGTCGGGCAACAGCATCGCCCACGGTGCGCAGGCAGACCCACTGCGCGACCCCGCCTTTACTCTTCCTCCGAAGTTCTTCTGCGTTCTGAAGTCCATGGCTATACCACCTGCCCTTCCATACCCTTCAATAGACGCGCCAACTCAGCCCGGCCGCGACTGATGCGGCTCTTCACCGTCCCTTGTGGGATGCACAATGTTTCCGCAATTTCGCGGTAGTCCATATCTTCCAGGTCACGCAGAATGACCGCTTCCCGCAGTTCCGGCGAAACCTGCGACAGAGCCGCCTGGATCTTGGCCCGAAGCTCCACACCGGCAACGTGCCGTTCCTGTCCGCCACCGCGGGTATCGGCCAGCCGCTCTGCGCGCGATGGGCCTTCGTCTTCGCCCGTGCCACCGGCCGGTTCGTCCAGCGATTCGCTGGCACGGTCCATGCGGGAGCGACGGTAGTGGTCGACCAGGAGGTTGCGGGTAAGCGCGGTGAGCCACACCCCAAAGCTGGCCTTCGCGGGGTCGAAGCTCCGCAAATTCCGGTAGACCTTCAGAAACACGTCTTGCGTCAGGTCTTCCGCTTGGCTCGCTGAGCCGGTAAAGCGATGGCAGAGGGCGTACACGCGGCGCTGCTGGCTGCGGACCAGCGCCTCCCAGGCGAACGGATCGCCCAGAAGGCAGCTATAGGCCAGCTCCGCCATGCGTTGCTGCTCTGCCTGGAGCGCGGTGAGCGCCGGGGACCGTTGCGTCAGGTCCTCAGGCAGATCGTGGGCTTGCCCCGGCTCGCCCTGCGGGATCGCCGCCTCGGCAGGCACTTCGGCAGAAGCCTCTGGCGTGCCGGAGGCCGGCTCTTTACGCGGCGCCAGCACCGCGCTCATCCCGATGTTTGCCGCACCGGGCGTCCTCTGCTCGTGATGTCTCCCTGCAGCCCTGGCCAGCCCTAACATCATCGGGTTCACCACCATCGAAGCCATACCGTGCCATACGCACCCCTACCGTTCCTGGTTCCCGGGGTTCCCGTGCGACGGCGTACAGCACAATATGACGTCACGCATTGTCCGATCCTCCCCCTACTGCTTGATCACCCCGCAGGCGATGCGGTTGCCGGAGTTCCCGCTGGGATCTGTCTTCATATCGTCCGCATGCTCGTGAACCATGAGCGATGTCCCACCATTGGACAGCAGGGAGTTGGGCGCGCCCGGCTGCAACGTCACCGCCGTCAGGGTCCAGGTAGCCGACCCACGGTGATCCTCGCCCACGGAAACATTGGTCGGCGTATCGCCCGCGTGGTGGCCCTCGGCGTTTTGGAAGCCATGCTGCTTGCCGTTAGGATTAAAGTGGCCGCCGGCTGACTTGAAGTCGGGCGCCTCGCAAACGGCGTTCTGATGAATGTGCACGCCGTGGTCGCCGAACGGGATGTTCTCCAGTGCCACCTTCACCTCGACCCCATTCTTTTTCTGCTTCAGGGTCGCCGTTCCGGCAGGTTCGCCTTTGCTGGTCATCAGTTTGACCTTGATCTCCTTGACGGGCTTCGCATCCTGGGCCGCCACCGTGCCCAGGGCAAGCCCGAGCATCGCCACGACCGTCGCTAGGGCAGCTATCCGCTTCATCATCAGATATTTCTCCTTGGTACGCCCAGCATACCCTTCCACTTGCATTGTTGATCGACTTTCTAGCCGGGCCTGCGTCGCTCTTCCATGGCAGCTGTCCGGTTACGATACCCGGATGCACGCAACTCCCACCCCCGGCGTTCTTGAGATCATTACCGGCCCCATGTTTTCGGGCAAAAGCGAAGAACTGATCCGCCGCCTGAAGCGCGCCCGCATCGCCAGGCAGCGCGTCGCCTGCTACAAGCCCGACATCGACCTTCGCTATCACCGTACGCACATCGCGTCGCACTCGGCGCAAACGCATGACGCGCTGCCGGTCAGCTCCGTCGAAGACCTCCGTGCTTCGCTGTTTGCACAATTGCCCGAGATCGAAGTGATCGGCATCGACGAGGTGCAATTCCTTTCCAGCGAGATCGTGCCTTTGCTGGAGGAACTGGTTGCGATGGGCAAACGCGTCATCGCCGCCGGCCTGGACATGACCTACGCCGCAGAGC
>CAXTRU010000038.1:252-8292 GCA_964246665.1 uncultured Acidobacteriaceae bacterium | reverse complement strand
CCGTTTGGCCCGGTACCGGTATTGATGGCGATGGCTGACTCGGTCAGCAAACTTTCCGCGGTGTGCATGGTGTGCGGCGCCAGCGCCATCCACACGCAACGGCTTGGGCAGTCGCAGGAGCTGGTCGTCGTGGGCGCGACAGGGATGTATGAGGCCCGCTGCCGCGCACACTTCGAGCCTCACCGGGATGAGGCCGGATCACAGCAACTGGTCTTGCCGGAAGCGAGCGTGCCGGGCCTTCCCTTGGTGGCGCAGCGCTAGCGGCGGGTGTGTCGGCCTCCCAAGAACACGCGGTTGCCGCCGGCGATGGGAGCCCCGGCGGCGTGACACCCTACCAGGGGCTACTTGACGATTTCGTCTTCCGGCTCGTCCTGAAGCGGTTGCCAAAGCTCCAGGCGATTGCCGTCGCAGTCCTTGATCCAGGCAAAGTGCCCAAAGCCGTAGCTTTCGCGCTTCGGGTCGATCCACACGCCGGCCTGCTCCAGCGCGGACAGCAGCCCCTCCAAGTCATCGACACGGTAGTTGATCATCGCCTGTTGCGGAACGCCCGCAACGCCCTCACCGAAGTAGCCGGAGTTTTGCGGAAACGCTGACCACGCCGTCACGCCGGTTCCTGCGGGCACCTCGTCGGTCCACGAGAACGCGATGCCGCCATGCTCGGCAAGCTTGATCCCAAGGTGCTCGACGTACCATGCGGTTAAACGCTTAGGATCCGGCGAGCGCAAAAACACGCCGCCGACACCGGTAACACGCGCCATCTCGTTGCTCCTGGAGGAAGTGAAGCCAGCCTACGCAGCCCCAAGGGCTCTGGCAAGACAAATTTCGGCCTAGGCGACCCATCCTTTATGCCCGTCGAGCCAGCCGCGCCACAAGCTCCAGCACCGAGCCAGAATCGATCGCCTCGGCGGCCACCCGGGCGCCCTCGGCGAGATGGTTCACCCGTTCAGCCACCACCAGCACAGCCGCCGCATTCAGCAGAACCACATCGCGCCGCGGTCCACGCTCACCCCGAAAGATCGCCTGCAGAATGGCTGCATTTTCACGCGCATCACAGCCTGCAGCGAGCGCGCCGGCCGGCGCAGGCAGCAATCCTGCGGTCTGCGGCTGAACGAGCATCTCTGTCAGCGAACCCGGCTGCGCCGCTCCGCCGCGAACAACGATCGCTTCGCTCGGGCCGCTCAGGGACAGCTCATCCAAGCCGCCCGCGCCGTGAACCACCATGGCATGCCGCACGCCCAGCAGGGGCATCGCCTGCGCCACCGGACGCAAGGCCGCAGCGCTGTACACGCCCATCACCTGACGGCGTGCGCCCGCGGGGTTCAGCAGCGGACCGAGTACATTGAAGAGCGTGCGTACGCCCAAAGCCCGGCGTACCGGCATCACCGCACGCATGCCCGGATGGTGCGCCGAGGCAAGCAGAAAGCAGAAGCCCTCGCGACGAAGCGCATCGGCCGCTGCGTCCGGTTCCAGGCCAACGGGAATGCCCAGCGCTTCCAGCACATCGGCCGACCCGCATCGGCTGGTGATCGCCCGATTGCCGTGCTTGGCCACCTTGACGCCTGCGGCTGCGGCCACCAGCGCGGCGCCCGTAGAAATGTTGAAGGTGCCCGCGCCATCGCCGCCCGTGCCGCAGGTGTCGACCAACTCCGCGCGCTCGGCCTCGCTCAGCGGCAGCGTCACGGCATGCTCACGCATGGCTAGCGCAAAGCCGGCAATCTCTTCGGCGGTCTCGCCCCGGGCCGCCATGGCGCCAAGCAGGGCAGCAGTCTCCAGGTCCGATGCCTCGGCTGCGAGCAGCTTGCCCATCAAGGTTTGCGCCGCCGCCACGGTCAGCGTTTGCCGGCCCTCGGTGACCAGCTTCAGTTCGGCGGTGATGGGCACACCTTTGAGGCTAAATGACGACCCGGCCTCGAAGCAGACATCGGCATCGTTCGGATCTGTCGCCAAGTACGCCGCGCAAAGGCGTGGTGTCCCACTTTCGTCCATACTCGCCGATAATCGCCAGAGCGCCCTTGCCGCACTCGGAGCCACTCGCTACCATGACTGCGAACCGCCGTACGATATCCCACGCCCACAACGCCCAGGAGCACGCATGAAGATTCACGAGTACCAGGCCAAAGAGATCCTTCGCCGCTACGGCGTCAGCGTGCCCGATGGCCAGGTCGCGGTCACCTTTGAGGAGGCCGACGCCGCCGCGCAGCAGCTGTTCGGGGCAGGGCATGGTGTCGTGGTCGTGAAGGCGCAAATCCACGCCGGCGGACGTGGCAAGGGCGGCGGCGTAAAGCTCGCCAAAAGCCGTGCCGAAGCCGAGCAGCATTCCAAAAACATCCTCGGCATGCAGCTGATCACGCACCAGACCGGTTCGCAAGGGCAAAAGGTGCAGCGCCTGCTGGTGGAAGCCGGCTCGGCGATCGCCCGCGAGCTCTACCTCGGCATTGTGCTCGACCGCGCTACCGGCAAGGTGGTGTTTATGGCGTCGCAGGCCGGTGGCATGGAGATCGAAGAGGTCGCGCACGACAATCCTGATGCGATCTTCAAGGAGACCATCGACCCGGCCCTCGGCCTTGCGCCGTACCAGGCACGCCGGCTCGCCTTCAAGCTCGGCCTTGAGCCCGCCCAGGTGCCGGAGGCCGTGCGCTTCATGATCGGCCTTTACAAGGCATACATCGACACCGATGCCTCGCTGATGGAGATCAATCCCTTCATCACCACGAAGGACGGCAAGCTTGCCGCGTTGGACTGCAAGATCAACTTCGACGATAACGCGCTGTTCCGCCATAAGGACCTGAAGGATCTGCGCGACCTCGCCGAAGAAGACCCGCTTGAGGTGGAAGCCTCGAAGTTCTCGCTGAACTACATCAAGCTCGACGGCAACATCGCGTGCATGGTCAACGGCGCGGGCCTTGCCATGGCCACCATGGACATCATCCAGTACGCGGGCGGCTCACCCGCAAACTTCCTCGATGTCGGTGGTGGCGCCAATCAGGAGCAGATCGAAAACGCCTTCGGCATCCTGCTCAGTGATAAGAACGTCAAGGCGATCTTCATCAACATCTTCGGCGGAATCCTGCGCGTGGATGTGCTGGCTACCGCCGTTGTTGCTGCAGCGAAAAAGCTAAACGTACAAATCCCCATCGTGCTTCGCCTGGAAGGCACCAACGTCGAAGAAGGCCGCCAGATCATTGCGGAATCCGGCCTGAAATTCCAGATCGGCGCCACGATGAAAGAAGCGGCAGATTTGGTCGTCGCAGCAGCGAAATGAAGCTTCTAGCTTCTAGCTCTTAGCTTCTGGCTGAAAACAAGTACTCAAGACCTCAATGGCCCAACGAGTTGAAGACCTGCAAGTATGGCAGAAGGCGATACAGATGAGCGTCGCAGTGTGTCGGCTAACCGAGAGCTTCCCAAAGCAGGAGATGTACGGTCTTTCGTCGCAGCTCCAACGTGCAGCGGTGTCCGTTGCGAGCAACATTGCCGAGGGCGGAGGACGACTTACGAATGGCGAGTTCCGTCAGTTCCTCGGCATGGCCCAGGGCTCAAATTTCGAAGTTCAAACACAGCTCTTTATCGCTCGGGAGCTCGGTCTAGGAAGTCTGGATCGCCTACAGCAATCTCAGTTGCTGAACGCGGAAGTCGGTCGCATGTTGACCTCCTTCATCGCAACCATAACGCCGAAGGCGCAAAAGCTAGAAGCGAAAAGCTAGGAGCTAGAAGCTATGTCTGTTTTGGTCGACAAGAACACCCGCCTCATCGTGCAGGGCATCACAGGCCGCGAGGGCACGTTTCACGCCAAAGGCTGCGCCGAGTATGGCACGCAGGTCGTCGGTGGCGTGACCCCCGGCAAGGGCGGCACCACGCATGAGGGCTGGCCCGTCTTCAATACCGTCGACGAAGCTGTGAAGGCGACCGGCGCCAATGCCACCGTCATCTTCGTCCCGCCCCCGGCGGCGGCGGACGGCATCCTGGAAGCCGCAGACGCCGGCGTCCGGCTGATCGTCTGCATCACCGAAGGCATCCCGGTGCTGGACATGGTGAAGACCTGGGACGCGATCAAAGGCAAGTCTTCCGTGCTGATTGGCCCTAATTGCCCAGGTGTGATCTCGCCGGGCAAGGCCAAGATCGGCATCATGCCTGGCCGCATCCACAAGGAAGGCTCTGTGGGTATTGTTTCGCGCTCCGGCACGCTGACCTATGAGGCCGTGCACCAGCTCACGCAGCTCGGCATCGGGCAAAGCACCGCCATCGGCATCGGCGGCGACCCAATTGTGGGCACCACGCACATCGACGCGATCAAGCTCCTCAATGAGGACCCCGAGACCGAAGCGATCGTCATGATCGGCGAGATCGGCGGCACCAAAGAGGAAGCCGCGGCCGAGTACATCAAGGCGCATGTGAAAAAGCCCGTGGTCGGCTTTATCGCCGGGCAAACCGCACCTCCGGGCCGCCGCATGGGCCACGCCGGCGCCATCATCTCCGGCGGCGAAGGCACCGCGGAAAGCAAGATGGAAGCCATGTCGGCCGCCGGGATCCACGTGGTGAAGTCGCCGGCAGAGATCGGCGAGACCATGGCTCGGGTGCTCGGCCGTTTGTAGCTGCAAGCTCTAAGTTCCTGTAAAGGAAGTAGTTACTGCAAAGTAAGCGACCCCCGCGGTCGCTTTTTTGTTGCTTCTTTCTCGCAGCTGGGTGCATCTTCTTTGCAGCACTCGGGACGGCATCGCAGAACTTGCGGCAGATCACCTGCCCGCGCTGCGCCGCGCCCGCGAAAGGATCCTCACCATGCGTTCTGTCTTCGCCCACTTCACCACCGTTGCCGTTCTGGCTGCCGCTGTCTTCCCCGGCACACACGCCTTTGCGCAGCATGTGCCTTACGCCATTGATCCTGCCCACTCGCAGGTGGACTTCGGCATCAAGCACATGGGCATCTCCACCGTGCATGGGCGTTTCGCGATCAAAGAGGGAACCGTCGATCTCGATCCGCAGAACGTCACCGATTCCTCCGTAGTCGCGACCATCGACGTAACCAGCGTCGACACCGGTGTTGCCCAGCGCGACGGCCACCTGCGCAGCCCGGACTTCTTCGACACAGCCAAGTTCCCCACGGCGACGTTCAAAAGCACCAAAATCGTCAAGAATGGCGAGGGCTATGACGTCGTCGGCGACCTTACCCTCCACGGCGTAACCAAGCCCGTGACGTTGCACCTGGACGCGCCCAGCAAGGAACAGGTCGGCATGGACAAGATGCCGCATCGCGGTTTTACCGCAACCACCACGCTGCACCGCAAGGACTTCGGCCTGACCTGGAACGGCACGCTGCAGAGCGGCGATGCCATGTTGGGCGATGACGTCAAGATGGAGTTTGACATCGAAGCGGCCACCAAGAAGTAGGCGCTCAGCGGGCGGACTCGCCGGCTCGCGCTGGTCCGCCCGGAGAACCCAACGTCAGCGCCGCATGCCGCGGTAGAAGAGCCACGCGATCCCGAACAGCAGGGCCATCAAGAAGGCGAGTTCAGCGTGCTGCGGTTCACGCTTCAGCACGTTGACCGCGCCATCGACCGCCCATGCCACACACCCGAGAAGCCAAATCCACGCTGTCCGCCGCATACACCATTGGACGCGTCCCGGGACAGGGTTTCTTCGTTGGGCTTCGCTACAACTTTTGTACCGTAACGTTACCCCCATCTCGTAATGCCCCCAAAGCGTCATAACCCTATATGACCTTCATGAGTGTTCTGCTGATTTGCCTCGCTGGCATCACTGTTTGTGCCGTTCTTGTCTTTGCGGTGGAGACCCTGGTGGCGTTCTGCCTGCATGAGCAGGACTGCAAGGACGCAACGAGGCTGCCTGCCCAGCCAAGGCTTGTGGAGCGCACATCGTACGACCTTCCCGTGGACCGAGCGGCTTAGGACGAACCTTCCGGTAGACTGAGGGAACTGTTCGTTTTCCAGGAGAAATTCGTGTCACAACGCACTTTCAGCATCATCAAGCCGGACGCCGTCCGCAAGGGCCTTGCCGGCGCCATCATCGCGCAGATTGAAAAGGCAGGCTTCAAGATCGTCGCTATCAAGAAGATTTCCCTCACCGAGGACCAGGCCAAAGGCTTCTACTACGTGCACCAGGAGCGCCCGTTCTTCGGCTCGCTGACCAAGTTCATGACCTCCGGCCCGATCTTCCCGATGGTCCTGGAAAAGGAAAACGCCATCGCCGACCTGCGCAAGCTGATGGGCGCCACCAACCCGGCCAACGCGGAAGAAGGAACTATCCGCAAGATGTTTGCCGACTCCATCGAAGAGAATGCGATCCACGGCTCTGACGCGGAAGAAACAGCTGCCTTCGAGATTGGTTATTTCTTTGCCGGTTACGAGTTAAAGTAAGCCCTTCGTGGCTTAGAGAAGAAGGGCTCTGCGCGATGCAGGGCCCTCTGGCTGTTTGCTGCTTAACGCGCAAACAGATGCAGGTCGATGCTGTCGCCCATCGCCTTGTAGCCCGCATCCGAAGGGTGCAGGTGATCGCCGCAGTCATAGGCTGGCAGCATGCTGCCGGGCTTGGCCGGATCGCGCGTGGCTTGATCGAAGTCGATCACGGCGTCGAAGTGGCCGGGCGTTCTGATCCACGCGTTCACGGTTTGCCGCATGGCTTCCCCAGCCGGCGAGGCGTAGCCGGCGCCAAGAAACGGCGTCAACGTTGCGCCGTACACCTTGATGCCGTGTGCGTGTGCCCGCGCGATCATCTGCCCATAGCCGACGATGATCTGTTCGGCGGTGATGGCATCTCCAGGATCGTGCGGCTGAACCGTACGCCCGATGTCGTTGATCCCTTCCAGCACAACCAGGTAGCGTACACCGCTCTGGCTGAGCACGTCGCGGTCGAAGCGTGCAAGCGCGTTGGGTCCTGCGCCGTCATGCAGCACACGGTTGCCGCTGATCCCTTCATTCAGCACACCCACGGCACGCAGGTGCTTCTCGGCCTGTAGGCGTCCCGCAAGCACATCCGGCCAGCGCCGGTTCGTGTCCGGCGTGGACCGGAAGCCGTCCGTGATGCTGTCGCCGAAGGCCACCACCGCACCTGAAGTGGCCGTATCACCGCCACGTACCTCGACGTTTTTGAGGAACCGCCACTGCAATATCGGCTTGGTATCGGGCAGCGCGGCACTCTCGATCTGGTTGCCGGTGGCTTCGTAGTTCGTGGTGAGGGCCAGGGAATGCGCCGTGATCGTGTGCAGCGGCTGGGCCGGGAGATCAAGGGTGATGGCGAGATCGGCTTGCGCGTCAAGCTTTATGGCGACCGAATCGCTGACCGCTACCGCGCCGGGTGGAATGGAGATCCTCGTTTGCCCGCCAAAGAGCAGCGCACGATCCGAGCCGGGGATCAACGTGCTGCCTTGCGCCCGCAATCCAAGGTGGGCGGCCCCGAGGCGCAGCGGATCCGTGCCGAATTCGTTGGTGAACGTGACGCGGACGGCGGTGCCGCCGCGCGACACATGCACGATCTCCCGCAGGGTCGTCTCCGCCGGGAGCACTCCGCTCGCCATGTGCTCGGCTGAAGGCGCGGCGCCCCACGTGCCGGTCCACGCCTGGGCTGTTGCGGCAGAGACCGGCAGGAAGGCAAGCAGTGCGGCAAGCAAGCCATGGGAAGAACGACGCATCTAAACAACCTCCTGAGGAAGTGTCAGGATATGCGAAGGCCCAAAGGCCTCGCCACCTCAAATCGGAGGCTCACCTCCATGGCCTTTTCTCCCGTCACGGTCACCTCTCGCTCCTGGGGCATCGCCCCGGATGGCTCCACCGCTCAGGGTTTTACGCTCGGCAACGAGACGCTGCGTCTCGAGGTGATGAGCTTCGGGGCGCGGGTCACGTCGTTACTCGCGCCGGACCGCGAGGGCAACCTCGCCGACATCGTGTTGGGGTATCCCGCGCTGGCGCCGTACTTTGAAGATAAGGCGTTTTTGGGCTGCACCGTTGGGCGGTATGCCAATCGTATTGCTCGCGGCCAGTTCACGTTGGAGGGCACGACATACCAGCTCGACACCAACGACGGCGCCAATAC
>CAXTRU010000038.1:0-242 GCA_964246665.1 uncultured Acidobacteriaceae bacterium | reverse complement strand
TTGCATGGTGGCGGCGATGGCCTATGGCATCGCAACTGGGACGCCCGCGTTCTGCCCGACGGCGTCGAGTTCAGGACGCAGAGTCCTGACGGCGATCAGGGCTTTCCTGGGGCTGTGTCCGTTGTGGCGCGCTACCGGCTCGCTGGCAACCAGATCACGATCGAGTACGAAGCCACAACCGACCAGGTGACAATCCTCAACCTCACCAATCACGCCTACTTCAACCTCGCAGGCGAGGGAAG
>CAXTRU010000037.1:0-15651 GCA_964246665.1 uncultured Acidobacteriaceae bacterium | reverse complement strand
CCATCGGCGAGTTTCAACTAATGCAAGGCAAACTCGCCGATATGTACGTCACCTTCAATGCCTGCCGCGCGTACGTCTACGCTGTCGCCAACGCGTGCGATCGCAACGAAACCACGCGTAAAGATGCGGCGGGTGCCATCCTCTATTCGGCCGAGAAAGCCACGTGGATGGCAGGGCAAGCCATCCAGGCGCTGGGCGGCAACGGCTACATGAATGAGTACGCCACCGGCCGTCTATGGCGCGACGCCAAGCTGTTCGAGATCGGCGCCGGTACCTCCGAGATTAGCCGCATGCTCATTGGCCGCGAGCTCTTCAAAGAAACCGCACCGTTCGGCTCCGAGTAGGCTCCTCTTATGGCCGTCCTGCAATCAGCGATCAAGACCCGCACGGACGAGTTCCGCGCCAACGCCGAGCGCATGAATGCGCTTATCACTGAGCTGCGCGACAAAACCGCTGCAGCCGCAATGGGCGGCTCTGAAGCAGCGCGCAAGAAGTACACCGAGCGCGGCAAGCTGCTGGTGCGCGATCGCGTCAACCTGCTGCTCGACCCAGGCACACCCTTCCTTGAGCTCTCTGCGCTGGCCGCGAACGGCCTGTACAACGACGAAGTCCCAGGCGCTGGCCTCGTCACCGGCATCGGCCGCATCAGCGGGCAAGAGTGCATGGTCGTCGCCAACGACGCGACGGTCAAAGGCGGCACCTACTACCCGCTCACCGTCAAGAAACACCTCCGCGCCCAGCAGGTAGCGCTTGAGAATCATCTACCCTGCGTGTACCTTGTCGACTCCGGCGGCGCCTTTCTCCCCCTGCAGGACGAGGTCTTTCCCGACAAGGATCACTTCGGCGCCATCTTCTACAACCAGGCCAATCTTTCCGCCGCAGGCATTGCGCAGATCGCCTGCGTGATGGGCTCTTGCACAGCCGGCGGCGCCTACATCCCGGCGATGTCGGATGAGACGGTCATCGTCAAGAACCAAGGCACGATCTTTCTCGGCGGCCCACCGCTGGTGAAGGCCGCAACCGGCGAGGAGATCTCCGCGGAAGACCTTGGCGGCGGCGATGTCCACACCCGCATCTCCGGTGTCGCCGACCACCTCGCCGAAGACGATCCCCACGCGCTCTCAATGATCCGCAGCATCGTAGCAAACCTCAATCACCCAACCATCGCGAACACAAACCAACTCACTCCGGAAAACCCGTTGTACTCCGCAGAAGAGATCAACGGCATCATTCCCGCCGATACCCGCAGGCCCTACGATGTCCGTGAAATCATCGCGCGCCTCGTCGACGGCAGCCGTCTCGACGAGTTCAAGCAGCGCTACGGCAACACGCTCGTCACCGGCTTCGCGCACATCCACGGCTACCTAGTCGGCATCCTCGCGAACAACGGCGTGCTCTTCTCCGAGTCCGCCCAAAAGGGCGCACACTTCATAGAGCTCTGCACGCAGCGCAACATCCCGCTGCTGTTCCTGCAGAACATCACCGGCTTTATGGTCGGCCGCAAGTATGAGCACGGCGGCATTGCCAAGGACGGCGCTAAGATGGTCACCGCTGTTGCCTGCGCGCGTGTGCCCAAGTTCACCGTGCTC
Organism: uncultured Acidobacteriaceae bacterium; assembly: GCA_964246665.1. Lineage (GTDB taxonomy): Bacteria > Acidobacteriota > Terriglobia > Terriglobales > Acidobacteriaceae > Granulicella. Next base: position 14,062 of record CAXTRU010000037.1, on the reverse strand, counting down.
ATCGGTGGCAGCTTCGGTGCAGGGAACTACGGCATGTGTGGCCGCGCCTACAACCCGCGCTTCCTGTGGAGCTGGCCCAACAGCCGCATCTCCGTGATGGGCGGCGAACAAGCGGCCAGCGTGCTTTCGCGCGTGCGGCGGGACAACCTCGAAGCCAAAGGCCAGACCTGGAGCACCGACGACGAAGAAAGCTTCAAGGCTCCTATCCGCGACCAGTATGAAATGCAAGGCAATCCGTATTACGCCGCCGCCCGCTTGTGGGACGATGGCATCCTCGACCCCACGCAGACCCGCCGCGCTTTAGCGCTCGGTCTCGCAGTAGCCGCCAACGCTCCGCAACAGCCAACCCGCTACGGCGTCTTTCGCATGTGAGGTGCCACCATGTCAGCTAGCACACTTGAGATTAATCGCGGCGGAGCCGTCGCCCTCGTCTGGCTCAATCGCCCCGACGTACACAACGCATTCGACGCCGCGCTCGTCAACGACCTCACTGAGACCTTTGAGCAGTTAAGCACCGCGCCCGATGTGCGCGTCATCATCCTCGCAGCCCGCGGCAAGAGCTTCAGCGCCGGTGCCCAGGCGCAGTGGATGCAGCAGCAAGGCGCGGCCACGCCGGAAGCCAATTACGCCGACGCGCAACACCTCGCGCGCTTGTTTCACTTGATCGCCACATGTCCAAAGCCCACAGTGGCGCGCGTGCAAGGCGGTGCGTATGGCGGTGGAGTGGGCCTTATCGCTGCGTGCGACTACGCGCTTGCCAGCAGCAACGGTGGGTTTTGCATCTCGGAGGTGCGGCTCGGCCTCATCCCCGCGGTAATCTCGCCTTACGTGCTTCGTGCCATCGGCGAGCGCAACGCCAGCCGTTACTTCCTGACGGCAGAACGCTTCGACGCACAGACTGCTCTCAACATCGGCCTGCTGCATGAGGTCGTGCCGCCGCCGCAGCTTGATGAGCGCCTGCAGGAGATCACGTCCGCGCTGCTAGCCGGCGCACCGGGCGCGCAGGCTGAAGCCAAGCAACTCATCACCGCCGTCGCCAACCAGCCCATCACGCAATCATTGCTGGACGACACGGCGCAACGCATCGCCACGCGACGCGCCCATCCAGAAGCTGCCGAAGGTCTCGCCGCGTTCCTTGCTAAGCGTCCCGCCAACTGGGTTCCGCCCGCATGAGTAGGCCCTTCGACAAAGTGCTTATTGCTAACCGCGGCGAAATTGCGTGTCGCGTCATCCGCACCTGCCGCCGCCTCGGCATTGCAACGGTTGGGGTCTACTCTGACGCCGACGCAAACGCCTTGCATGTACGCTCGGCAGACGCAGCGATTCGCATCGGCCCCGCACCCGCACAACAAAGCTATCTCAGCATCGAGAGGATCCTCGCCGCTGCAAAACAAACCGGCGCTCAAGCCATTCACCCAGGCTACGGCTTCCTTTCAGAGAACGAGGACTTCGCCGAAGCCTGCGCTGCCGCAGGCGTCACCTTCATCGGTCCGCCCGCGAGCGCCATACGCGCCATGGGCTCCAAGTCCGCAGCCAAGGCGCTGATGCAAACCGCCGGTGTGCCGCTCACGCCTGGCTATCACGGAGACAATCAGAACCCGACATTCCTGCAGCAACAAGCCGACAGCATCGGCTACCCACTCCTCATCAAGGCTTCAGCCGGTGGCGGCGGCAAAGGCATGCGTCGCGTGGATGCTTCTCACGACTTCGCCGCCGCACTCGCATCCTGCAAGCGCGAAGCGGCCTCATCTTTCGGCGACGACCACGTCCTGCTCGAGCGCTACATCCTCAGTCCACGCCACATCGAAATTCAGATCTTCGCCGACAGCCACGGCAATGTCGTAAGCCTCTTTGAGCGCGACTGCTCCGTCCAACGCCGTCATCAGAAAGTGCTTGAAGAAGCGCCCGCACCCGGTATGACGCTTGACCGCCGTGCTGCCATGAGTAAAGCTGCAACGGACGCCGCTCGCAGCGTCGGCTACACCAACGCCGGTACTGTCGAATTTATCGCCGACCAGCAGGGCAACTTCTTCTTCATGGAGATGAACACCCGCCTGCAGGTGGAGCATCCGGTCACCGAGTGCATCACCGGTCTCGATCTCGTCGGGTGGCAACTCCGCATCGCTGCCGGCGAGCCGCTCCCCTTCACACAAGATCAACTCAACATCAACGGCCACGCAATCGAAGCCCGCATCTACGCCGAAGACCCAGCGCACAATTTTCTGCCCTCCATCGGCAAGCTCGTCCACCTCAAACAACCCGCAGCTTCACAGCACGTTCGAATCGACACCGGTGTAGAACAGGGCGACGAGATCACCGCCTTCTACGACCCGATGATCGCGAAGCTCATCGTGTGGGACCACACCCGCGATGCTGCGCTCGCGCAGATGCAGCAGGCCCTCGCAAATTTCCAGGTTGTTGGCGTGAAGACCAACATCACCTTCTTGCAACGTCTGATCACCTCACAATCCTTCACGCAACCCAACCTCGACACCGCTCTTATCGAACGCGAAGCCGCATGGCTCAATATCGACGACACAACGAACACAAGCACCGAATGCGCGCTTGCAGCCCTCACTTTGTTGCTTAAAGAACAAAATTCCACAGCCAACAACAACTCGCCCTGGATGCAAATCGATGGTTGGCGCCTCAACAGCAGCTATAGGCGCGACCTAAAATTCACGCACAACGACACTCGCTGCAGCGTGCAAGCCGAATACGTCGCGCAGGGTTATCGCCTTCACCTCAACACTGAAAGCATCCTCGCGCGGGCAACTCTCGCCGAAAACGGCAGCCTGCACGCAACGCTCAACGGCTCACGCGTTCAAGCCACGGTAATCAACGTAGATGGCACCGTACACGTGTTCCACGCAGGCCATCACGCTGAGTTCATGTGGCTCAATCCGCTTAGCGCAACCAAGGCCGCTGACACACAGCATGGCACTTTTCTCTCGCCCATGCCAGGCCGCGTTACCGCCGTGCTTGTCGCCGCGGGTGATCATGTCCAACAAGGCACGCCGCTGATGACGCTGGAAGCCATGAAGATGGAATACACGATTTACGCTCCCGCGAACGGTTACGTGCAAGCCATTCTCTTTGAGGTCGGCGACCAGGCCCCCGAAGCAACGCAACTTCTCACCTTTGAACCCGATACGGCGTGATCTTCCTGTCGACAGCCCCATCACCCTTCTCTAGCTGAGCTCAACCTTTGACTAAGCTGAAACCTAAGAACCACGAAGTTGGTGTAGCCGCAGGCTTCAGCCTGCGGACAAACGAAGGGCTTTAGCCCTGGCCTAAACTCAGTCTTCTCCGAGACGCTTATGCCTACTCAACAAGAAGTTCGCATCGTCGAAGTAGGTCCTCGCGATGGCCTGCAAAACGAGCCGCACCTTGTCCCTACATCGACCAAGATCGCGTTCATCGAACTCCTCGTAAATGCCGGTCTCACAAGCATTGAGGTCGCGGCCTTCGTAAATCCCAAGCGCATTCCGCAGATGGCCGACAGCGCCGATCTGCTCCGCGCGTTGCCACAACATCCAGGCGTCACCTACGCCGCCCTCGTCCCCAACATGCAAGGTTTCGAGATCGCGCAAGCCTCAGGCGTTACGGAGATCGCCGTCTTCGCCTCGGCTTCAGAGACGTTTTCTCAACGCAATATCCAATGCTCCATCGCAGAAAGCCTGGCCCGCTTCGCCCCGGTCCTCCAAGCCGCAAGAGACGCCGGCATGCGTGTCCGCGGCTACGTCTCCTGCGTTCTCGGCTGCCCTTACGAAGGCCCTATCACCACAAGCGCGGTTGCCGAGGTCGCTGCAAAGCTCTACAACGCAGGCTGCTATGAGATCTCTCTCGGTGACACCATCGGCACGGGTACACCCAATACAACGAAAGCCCTCGTCGAAGCGGTAAGCCAACACGTCCCCGTGCACAAACTCGCCGGTCACTTCCACGACACCTACGGCCAGGCCCTCGCCAACATCCACGCCGCTTTGGAACTCGGGATCCGCGCCTTCGACAGCTCCGTAGCCGGCCTCGGCGGCTGTCCCTACGCCCCTGGCGCTTCAGGCAATGTCGCGACCGAAGACCTTCTTTACATGCTGAACGGCATGGGCCTTCACACCGGCGTCGACATGCAGAAACTGCTCAAAGCAGGTGACTTCGTTTGCAACGCGCTAGGTCGCCCCAGCAACTCCAGGGTAGCCCGCGCTTTGCCTCGGTCGAGTTAGCTTCATTGAACCTGTTAGCTAGACTGAAGCGTAGCGCGATGGAGAGGCCTGTACTCCCCATCCACTCACGCGCTTGCAAACAGCAGAAGCCCTACTTCGCTCCCATCCGCAGAGCCCCATCCAACCGAATGACTTCACCGTTCAAATAAGGCGATTCAAAAATCGTCACCACCATCGCCGCAAACTCCTCTGGCCTCCCCAGCCGTGCAGGAAACGGCACAGACTGCGCCAACGACGTCTGCACCTCGTCCGAGAACCCAGCCATCATCGGGGTCATGAAGATGCCCGGCGCAATCGTCACCACGCGCACGCCGCTCCGTGCCAGCTCCCGCGCGGCCGGCAACGTCAAACCAACCACGCCCGCCTTCGACGCCGCATACGCTGCTTGACCGATCTGCCCTTCGAACGCGGCAATAGACGCTGTGTTCACAACCACGCCACGTTCGCCCTCGGCATCCGGCTCATTGCGCATCATCGCGGCCGCGGCCAGCCGCAACATGTTGAAGGTGCCGACCAGATTGATCGACACGGCGCGCACAAAGCTCTCCAACGCATGCGGCCCACTGCGGCCCACCACGCGCTCACTCGGCGCAACGCCCGCACAGTTCACCAACCCATGCAACGCCCCAAAGCGCTCCACTGCGGTTTCGACTGCACGAGTGCCGTCAATTTCCTGCGTTACATCGGTGCACACAAACACGGCCCGTCCGCCCAGCGTCGCCGCATACGCCTCACCCGCAGCGATATTCATATCAGCAAGCACCACAGATCCACCGCGCTCCACCATCATGCGCGCCGTTGCCGCGCCCAGGCCGGAGGCTCCGCCGGTGATCAAAAAGCTCTTACCCGCAATCTCCATGACTTCTCCAATCCTTGATGTACCAGAGTCATCTCAACCGGAATGCAGTGCAGCGGAGAGATCCGCAGGGGGAACTCCGCACCTAGCCCCGAAGGCTCACTACATCGCGTTCGCATCCACCTTCGGCATCAAGCCACGCGCAATAATCACGCGCATGATTTCATTTGTTCCTTCCAGAATCTGGTGCACGCGCAGGTCTCGCACAATCTTCTCAACGCCATAGTCGGTCAGATAGCCGTACCCGCCCAGCAACTGCAACGCCTCGTTGGCTACATGGAACCCCGCATCCGTAACGAAGCGCTTCGCCATGGCACACAGCTGCGTTGCGCGCGCGTCCTTCGCATCCAGCGCGGCCGCAGCACGCCAAAGAAACGTCTCGGCTACATCCAGCTCTGTGACCATGTCGGCAACGCGGAACTGCAACACCGGCATGTCCGCCAACCGCTGCCCAAAGGCACGCCGCTCACGCAGATATACCTTTGCCTTCTCCAACGCACTCCGCGCGCCACCCAGCGAACACGCCGCAATATTCAAGCGCCCTCCATCCAGCGCGCTCATCGCCATCTTGAAGCCCATGCCTTCGGCTCCCAGCAGATTGTCCGCAGAAACACGCACATCTTCCAACACCACTTGTCGTGTCGGCTGCGCGTTCCATCCCATTTTTTTCTCCGCCACACCAAACGACAACCCCGCCGCGCCCCTCTCCACCACAAACGCCGAGATACCCTTCGGGCCCTCGCCTGTGCGTGCCATCACCACGTATACGTCGGCGGCACCCGCGCCGCTGATGAACTGCTTGACGCCATTCAACACATACGCGTCGCCATCACGCACAGCCCGCGTTGTCAGCATCGAGGCATCCGAACCTGTACCCGGCTCCGTCAGGCAATACGCCCCCAACGACTCCATCGCGCACATGCGTGGCAGCCAACGCGTCCGCTGCTCCGCTGAGCCATAGCGGTCAATCATCAGTGCCACCATATTGTGCACCGAAAAATATCCTGTGATTGAAGGACAAGCTCGCGCCAGACCTTCATAAATCAGCACACCATCCAGACGGCTCAACGCGCTTCCTCCCACGTCTTCCGCCACGCTGATCGCACCAAACCCCAGCGGTGCTCCACTCTTAATGACGTCCACCGGAAAGTGCTTGGTCTGGTCCCACTCCACCGCATGCGACGCGATTCGCTCCGCCCCAAAGCTCACCGCAAGCTCCTGCATTGCGAGCTGCTCGTCGGTCAGCGCAAACTGTTCCATCACGCCACGTCCTTGCTCTGCGCCGGCACAAACAGATCCACAAACGCGTTCACCGGCATCGCTTCTAATTGCGCCTGGTCCGCGCATGCCTGCGAGATTTGCTCTTGCTGCTTCTGCTCGAACCGTCGCGCGAGGTTGGTTGCAAATTTGCGCTCCAGAAGCGGGATACCCTCTCCACGCCGCCGCATATGCCCGATCGGGTACTCCACCGTTTCCTGCATGGCAGTGCCATCCGCAAACTCAAGCACCAACGTGTTCGCGATGGAACGCTTCTCCGGATCCAGATACTCCGCCGTAAACCGTGGCTCTTCCACACACGTGATCTTTGCGCGCAACGCGTCAATGCGCACATCAGCGGCCACGTGACCCTCGTAATCCGCCGCCGTCAGGTGTCCGAAGATCAATGGCACGGCCACCATGTATTGCACACAATGATCGCGATCCGCTTCGTTCGTCAGCGGTCCACGCTTGTCAATGATGCGAAGACACGCCTCATGCGTTCGAATCGTCACCTTGTGAATATCCTCTGACGTTCGCCCCTCTTGAACCATCCGGGCCCGCAGCGTCATTGCCGCTTCAATCGCCGTCTGCGCATGGAACTCCGCCGGAAAGCTGATCTTGAACAGCACGTTCTCCATCACATAGCTTCCATACGGGCGCTGAAACGTAAACTCTTTACCTTTAAACAACACGTCATAGAATCCCCACGTCTTCGCCGTCAAGGCACTCGGATACGCGGGCTCGCCACCCTTCGCCAACAGCGCCAACCGCACGGCACGGCTTGTGGCATCGCCTGCCGCCCAGCTCTTGCGTGGCCCTACATTTGGCGTATGCCGATACGTCCGCAAGCTCTGCCCATCCACCCAAGCCAGACTGAGCGCCGCAATCGTCTCGTCATAGCTCAGCCCCAGCAAATAGCTCACGACCGCCGTCGATGCCACCTTCACCAGCACCACATGATCCAGTCCCACGCGATTAAATGAGTTCTCCAACGCAAGGCACCCTTGAATCTCATGTGCCTTGATCATTGCCGTGAGCACTGCACGCATCGTCAATGGCGCACGCCCCTGCGTCAGCGCTGCACGCGACAACCAATCCGCGACGGACAGGATGCCGCCGAGATTGTCGGAAGGGTGGCCCCACTCTGCCGCCAACCACGTGTCGTTGAAGTCCAGCCAACGAATCATCGCGCCCAACGTAAATGCAGCCTGCATAGGGTCCAACTCAAATTGCGTTCCCGGCACACGCGCGCCACCCGGCAGCACAGCCCCGGGCACCACAGGCCCCAACACCCGCACGCACGCCGGATATTCCAACGCCTCCAGCGCACATCCAAGGCTGTCCATCAGGCACAGCCGAGCCGTGTTGTACGCCAGCTCACTCGTCACCTCGTAGTGAAAGACGTAATCCGCAATATCGCTCAACACGCGATCCGGCGCGGGTCGTTTACCTATCTGCTCTGACAAAGCAACACCTCAACCTTGCTCTTCCTCGTCGCTTGTTCTTTTTGTCATTTCCCGAACGGGGAACCTGCTTTTCAAGCCGCACAGATGTCCACCCTACCCACGCTCTGAAACCGCCACAAACGCCAAATCCTCAGGCCCCGTATAGTTCGCCGAAGGCCGAATGATTTTTCCGTCCTGGCGCTGCTCGATCACATGCGCGGCCCACCCAGCTACGCGCGCCATCACAAACAACGGTGTAAACAACAGCACCGGCACGCCCATCTGCTCATAGGCCACAGCGCTGAACCAATCCAGGTTGGGGAACATATGCTTCACCTCCCACATCACAGATTCAATCCGCTCCGCCACCGCATAGCGCTGCGTGTTGCCGGCCTCTTCGCTCAAGGACTTCGCCACGCCCTTGATAATGCCGTTGCGCGGATCGCTCACGGTATACACCGGATGCCCAAAGCCAATGATCACTTCGCGGCGTTCCACACGCTCGCGAATGTCACGCTCAGCTTCATCGGGGGACGCATAGCGCTTCTGTATCTCCAGCGCAACCTCGTTCGCTCCGCCGTGCTTTGGCCCCTTCAATGCCCCAATCGCCCCCGCTATCGACGAGTACATATCCGCCCCTGTCCCCGCAATCACGCGCGCTGTGAAAGTCGACGCATTGAACTCATGCTCCGCATACAAAATCAGCGACGTCTCCATCGCGGCTACCCAACTCGCCTTCGCTGCCTCGCCATGCAGCAGGTGGAGAATATGCGCCGCAATCGTCGTGTCATCGGTCTCGACCACGATGCGCTCGCCACTGCTTACAAAGTGTTGCCAATACATCAACGCAGAGGGCATCGACGCCAGCAATCGATCTGCAATACCGCGAGCTCCTGCTTCATCATGCGCGTCCGGCTCAGGCTCCAAACAGCCCAGCACCGACACATATGTCCGCAACACATCCATCGGGTGCGTGTTCGCCGGCAGCAACTCCAACGCCTTCTTTACTGCATCCGGCAGCCCGCGCATGCGTCGCAGCTTTGCCTGGTACTCGTCCAGTTCCGCTCGCGTAGGCAGCTTGCCATGCACCAGTAAGTACGCCACTTCCTCAAACACGCACTGCTTCGCTAGATCATTGATGTCATACCCGCGATAGTGCAGATCATTGCCCGTCCGCCCTACCGTACACAGCGCCGTGTTGCCCGCCGGCGTCCCGCTCAATGCCACACTCTTCTTAGGCTTAAAGCCTGGTGTCCCCGTCCCTTGCTCCGTCACAGAACTCATTCCTCACACCTCATCGCTCAAACCCGAACAACAACCTGAAAACACGCGCAGCTCGAAGACTCGCCGCTCATGACTCTTTCCGCCCAGAAGCAAACAACGCATCCAGCTTCTCTTCATACGCGTGGTAGTCCAAATACTTGTACAGATCCGCACGCGTCTGCATCATCTCCACCACGTCACGCTGCGTTCCGTCGTTACGGATCGCCTCATACACCGTCAGCGCCGCCGCATTCATCGCTCGGTACGCCGAGCAGCAATACAACACCATGTCCACCCCAGCGGCCGCAAGCTCTTCCTTCGTCCACAGTGGCGACTGCCCGAACTCCGTAATGTTCGCCAGCACCGGCACTTTGGCCGCGCGCTTAAACTCCGCATACTGCGCCAGCTCCGTCACAGCCTCCGCGAAGATCATGCCCGCACCCGCCTCCACATACGCCGCCGCACGATCGATCGCCGCTCCGAGGCCCTCACTCGCCAGCGCATCCGTCCGCGCCATCACCACAAAGCCCTCGTCCACACGCGCATCCACCGCTGCCTTGACGCGATCCACCATCTCGCTCACAGGCACCACCTCCTTGCCCGGCCGGTGCCCACATCGCTTCGCGCTCACCTGATCTTCCATGTGCACCGCGGCCACGCCGGCTTTTTCCATCGACCGAACAGTGCGTGCGATGTTGAACGCGCCCCCCCATCCCGTGTCGATATCCACCAGCAACGGCAGCGTTGTCACATCCGTGATCCGCCGTGCGTCGATCAGCACATCTTCCATCGTGCTAATGCCCAGATCAGGCATGCCCAACGAATTTGCCGCCACACCACCGCCAGAAAGGTACAGCGCTCGAAAGCCAGTGGCCTCGGCCATCCGTGCCACATACGCGTTGATCGCACCGGCAATCTGCAACGGCTTCTCCTCCGCCACTGCCTGCCGAAAGCGCGCGCCTGCCGACATCACCTTCGCACCCACGTTTGCTGCCGCTTCCATGCTGCCGCTGCTACCCCGCATCGCCGCTTTCATGCTGCCCCCTGCTACCCCGCATCGCCGCACTCATCCTGCTCGTACACCCAAGTGGCTCCGTACAGTAATGCGGGTATGGCTTCTGTTTGCCTTTCCTGTCTTTCTATCTTTTGTCATTCCCCGAACGGGGAACCTGCTTTCTTCCGCATGTCTCCCATATCAAACCCGAACTTCAACCCTTCTTAGGCTGCCACTTTTTCCGCACAGGCGCTGCCCCCTCCTGCCTACTCTTCGCTGTGATCTCCGGATCGCTGGCGACCTCATCGTGGCGAGCCACCATCGCCTCCTCTGCTATCGCAGGCACCTCAACACCGTCCTCCAGCAAGGCTCTCTGGTCCGTTACAGCAGGAGCAACCTTCTCCCTAGGCGCCCATTTCTTATGCGCAGCCGAAAGCTCCGCAGCGTCAGCCATCGCCGGCGCAGGGGCAAGGACGTTCTCTTCCACCACTGGCGTAGCCTCCGTCTTCGCCACACCTTTTGGACTCCACTTCTTACGCAGCGGCGCACTCTCCATTGCTGCTGCTTCAAACGCAGGCCCCTCGGCAGCCTTCTCGAAGGCAACCTCCTTCACCAACTGAGGCTGCTCCGGAATCAGAACAGGAAGCGCCTCTTCAATCGCAGCTACCGCATGCAAAGGCTCCGCCATCAGCGGAGCCCTTGCAACAGCCAACTCACCCGCGCCACGCTTCCCCCGCAACACACCTTCCCACAACAACTCCGCAACGTCCTTCACCGCAACCGCACCGTCAGCACCGGAAGCCGGCGTACTCGCCAACATGCTTTTACAAAAGGGGCATCCCACAGCCAACACCTTCTCAGGCGCATCACTCGCAGCCAACGTTCCCTGAGCCTCGGCAAAGCGATTCTCTGAAACGCGTTCGGCACCACGCTCTTCTTCTTTCCAAAACTGCGCCCCACCCGCACCGCAACAGAACGCATTGCTCTTCGTGCGCGGCATCTCCACCACCTCCGCGCTCAACACACGCAGCAACGCGCGCGGCTCCTCATAGCTCCCGCGATGCCGACCCAGATAACACGGGTCATGAAACGTCACCGCACTTCCACTCGCCAACGGTCTCAGCCGCCCAGCATCCACTAACTGCGCCAGGAACTCCGTGTGGTGCATCACGTGGAAGTTGCCACCAAACTGCGGATACTCCTTCGCAATGGTGTTCACGCAGTGCGGGCAGCTCGCCAACACCGTCTTCGGCTTGGTTTCGTTCAACACGGCAATGGCCTCACGCGCCATCTGCTGATACAGCAACTCATTCCCTGCTCGCCGCGCGCTATCGCCCGTGCAGCACTCACGCTTGCCCAACACCGCAAAACTCACACCGGCCTCAGCCAGCAACTGCACTACCGCCCTTGCCGTCTTCTGCGCCCCCGCGTCATAACTCGCCGCACACCCAACCCAATACAACACCTCAGGGTCCGGCACTTCCTCGATCGCCGGCACCGGCAACCCTTCAGCCCACGCCATGCGCTTGTCGCGCGCCAGCCCCCAGGGATTGCTCGCCCGCTCCATCCCACGAAACGCCGTCTGCAATTGCGCCGGAAACTCGCCTTCCACCATCACCAAGTTGCGACGTATGTCGATGATGTCCAGCATCTGTTCATCCTGCGTCGGGCACACCTCCATGCAAGCCCCACAGGTCGTGCAGGCCCACACAGCCTCCGGTGAGATCACCGCCTCCAACAACCCCGGCCCTGCACTCACACCACGCTCAAACGCAGCCTCACCCGTCAAGGCAAACGCACTCCCCTCAACGGCGATCCCGTTCAACACCATGCGCTTGTTGATCTCCAGCGCCGCCGGACTCAACGCTTTACCCGTCTGCGACGCCGGGCAAACATCCTGGCACCGATTGCACTGAATACACGCATACGCATCCAGCATGCGCGGCCAGCTCAAATCAGCAAGCTTCGCCGCACCCACCTCAAGCTCCGCGGCTTCCAAGTCGATCGTCGCAGCAGGCAAGACGCCACTACCCACATTACGTCGAAAGAAATACTTCAGCGGCGCCATCAGCAGATGCACGTGTTTCGAGTACGGGAAGTACGCCAGGAACAGCAGCACACTTCCCAATGCACCCCAATACCCAAAGACCCGCCACGCCAACACATGGGGCCCCGCAAACAACGGCGCCAACCCGCTCCCAAACGGCTGCCACCTATCCGCGCCAACCATCGCCAGTCGCGCAGAGTTCCCCACAATTCGGCTGCTCACATGAAACAGAATGAACGCCGACACAATCGCCGAATCGCCAGCGATGTATCCGCGCTTCACTGCAGGCTGCAACAGCGTCAGCTCGTTGAACGCGAAGTCCCGCCGCGCGCCAAACACCCAGCGCCGCAACACAAACGCCACCACGCCCACAATGGCCAGCACGCTGAATGCATCCGTCAACACGCCATACAGTGCCTGCATCCACGCGGTACCCATCGGCTGCAGCTCCACATAGCCATCCACCGCATCCACGGCGTTCACCAGCAGATACAGCACAAATGCATAAAAGATGAAGGAGTGAAACACACTCAACACCACGCGTTTGCGAAACACCCGCGTCTGCAGCAACGTTGTGCGCAGCGCATACCAGCCCCGCGCCCACACGTTGTCGAAACGCCCATCCGCATCAGCCCGCCCACGCGCGATGCGACGATACATGCGGTAAAACCCGCGCGCCCAGCACGAGCATCATCACCGCAAAGACTGCAAACAAAACACGCTGACTCAGCGGAAGCAACGCACGTACCTCATCTCTCTGCTCTTGTGTCTCTTATCGCGCCTTCAACTGCTCCAGCAGCGCCGGCACCACCGTGCCCACATCGCCCACCAGGCCGTAATCCGCCACTTTGAAGATCGGCGCATCCGCGTCCTTGTTAATCGCCACCACCAGCTTGCTCTTGTTCATGCCGCTCAGGTGCTGCGTCGCGCCGCTGATGCCCACGGCCAAATACACCTTCGGCGAGACCGTCTTTCCCGTCTGCCCTACCTGCTCTGCATAGGGCCGCCATCCGGCATCCACCACCGCGCGCGTCGCCCCCACAGCGGCACCCAGCGTCTCCGCTAACGGCAAAATCAGGCTGTGAAACTTCTCCGCACTGCCAACGCCGCGGCCACCCGCTACCACAATCTCCGCATCATCCAACGACACGCGCGTGCTCGACTCCACACGCTCATCCGAGGTCGTCACGCGGCTCGCCGGCAACTCGACTTCCACCTCATACTGTTCCCCTGCAGCCTCCAACGCGGCCGCTGGCTCAAACGCGCCAGGCTTCACCGAAGCCACCACCACCGGCGCCTCCGCCGCGATCGACTCCGTCACCCGCGCCAGATAGCTATAACGCTTGGCCGCAAAGCCAGCGCCTTCACGCCGCAGCGCGACTACATCTTCCAGCAACGGCGCATCCAGCCGCACCGCCACGCGAGGGCTGTACTCCCGCCCACTGCGCGTGCCCGTCACCATCACCAGCTTGGCCTCGCCTTCTGCGGCCACAAACGCCACAGCCTGCGCCCAGATCTCCGGCCTGTACTGCGCTAGCCCTGGTTGTGCCGCCACCAACACCTGGTCGGTCAGCTTCGTCGCCTCCGCGGCAACGCTGTCCACCTTGTCCCCCAGCACCAGGATCGCCACAGGGTCATCCCCGGCGATAGCCCTCGCCGCGGTCACCAACTCATACGTCACCTTTTGCAAGCGCCCGTCCGCATGCGAAGCCACCACTAAGATCACTGCGCACCACCCGCCTGGCCCATCTCGTTCCGCAACACACCCGCCAGCTCCATCACGCTCGCCCCCGGATCCCCATCCACCTTCACCATGCGCCGCAGCCTTTGCCGTGGCTGTAACTCCGCCCCGGTCGTGCGCACCACGGGCGCCACACCAAAGCTCTCCAGCGCCTCACTCCGCAGCTCCTTCTTCCGAGCCCTGACGATATTCGGCAGCGTAGGGAAACGCGGCTCACACAAACCCTGTTGCGT
>CAXTRU010000036.1:9872-16551 GCA_964246665.1 uncultured Acidobacteriaceae bacterium | reverse complement strand
ATGCCGACGGGAAACTTGACGCTGGTGCCCTTGCCGATCTGGGACTGAAACTCCGGCACAACCTTGCTCAGAAAGTCCGTAAAGATATAGGTCGTGCCTGACCCGTCCGAGCGGTACACCGGCAGGATCTGGTGATCGGGCAGCTTCACGCCTGGGTTGTCATGCTGGATGTTGGCGTCGTCCCACTTGGTGATCTTGCCGAGATAGATCCCGGCGATCACCTCCGGCGCAAACTTCAGGTCGCCGGAGACGCCCGGGACGTTGTACACCGGCACCACGGCGCCGAGCACCGTGGGGATGTGCACCAGTTTGACTTTGCTCTCCGCCAACTGCTGATCCGTCATGGGTCCATCGGAAGCGCCGAAGTCGACCGTCTTCTGCGTCACCTGACGGATGCCCGCACCCGAGCCCACGGACTGGTAGTTGATGTGCACGTTGCTGTGCTGCTGCGAGTACTCGCTGAACCAGCGCGAATAGATCGGATTAGGAAACGTGGCGCCCGCGCCGGTAAGGTTCTGCGCGGCAAGCGGGGCAACAGCGGTGACCGCCAACAGGGCGGCGGCAAGAAGTTTCGCGTTCACAGTGATCTCCTGAGGATCGGTACGTCTCAAAACCTGACAAGCTCTGCTGGGCATCGTGGCTTCGCCGGGCACCCTGCGTGTGGGCACCCGGCTTTAGGATGGCAACCCGCCAGCTAGGGGATGTAGTAGCGCATGCTCACATGGATCATGCTGTCCTCTGCCCGTGGATTGATCGGCGCCGGGTTTGGCGCGTTCGCCACCGGGGTTGAGGTGGTGCCACGCCACAGGTTACGCTGCAGGTAGCTGTAGGTCGCCTCATAGCGCAAATTGCCGTACTTGGGGCTCTTGATCGGCATCCAGACCAAGCCCAGTACGCCTTCCTGGATGTAGCGTGTGGGCGAGGCGCAGGTAGTGCCCGGCGAAGCGATGGAACCACCGCTGCCGTTGACACCCGTGACCGGCGCCGGCGGCAGAGCATAGCAACCCGCGTCGTTCAGGTTTACCGGAGCGTAGCCGAAGAGGCCGCCAGCTGGGTTCGCGTAGACCGTACGCTGCGCGTACTCGCCGCCGTAGTACGCCACCACGTCAAACTTCGGCGTGATGTGGTTTTCCAACGAGTACATGCCGTGGTAGTTCTTAATCGGCTCCAGCGAACCGTTCGGCCGCAAGGTGACATCCGCCAGCTGCGAAGATCCATAACGGCCCACACCCGGTCCAGCCATCAACTGCACGCCGGTCTCAAAGCGCTTGGTCGGCATGACGCGCAGTGCGCCGAACACGCCGCCACCAAGCGTCGTTGACGAGGTGTAGTGCGTGCCGTAGGTGTAAAGGCCGGTCACCGCCGGGTTGAACGTGGATGGGAAGTAGTAATCACGGAAGAAGCGGGCGATGCCCCCAAACTCGAAGTGGACAACCTTCTGGTCCAGGGCGAACTTTACGAGGATGTCCGGAACCACGTTGTTGGCATAGGTCGTAATCGCCGAGTTGCCGGTAGCCGAGCCGGCATTGCCTGCGTTCGCGCCCGCTGCTGCGTTGTACAAACCGCCGTTCTGGCCCGGTCCGCCCAGGAAGAAATCCACCGGTGCGTTGCCTGCGTTGGCCAGCGTGAAGTTAGTAATCTGTGCCTGCTCGGCGGCTACGGCCAAGGTGAACGCGCGCGTGCTGTAGTCACCCCAGCGCTGCTGGAAGCGAATGCCCGGCTGCCGCGTCCAGTTGTAACCCACGACGTACTGCGGGTCGATGGTTTGCGGCTGGATCTCGGTCCGGTTGTCGGTTCCGCGACGGTCTTCCGTTACCAACGACCACATCTGGCCGCCCGTCACGGTGAAGCCGCTCTTCATCGCCGCTTGACCCCAGAACTGCCGCTGGCGCAGCACGTAGCTGTTGCTCTGGTTGTTGTTGGAGCTTGTGCCCGTGCCCAGGAAGTCGGTCTCAACGTAGCCCGTCAGCTTGGCCGGGCCGGCGTCGCCGGTGACCAGCAAGCCAAGGCGGCTCTGGCGCGCGGTCAGGTTCAACTCGCTGGTGTGGCCTTCCACCGCGCTCGGGAAAGGGATGCTGTTGAAGGGCGTGTTGATGTCGGAGTTCACCGACCGCTCGCGCCACACGCCTTCAAACGCAAAGAACCCGACCGGCTGAATCGTGACGCCCTTGTAGTGCAGCGCCGTCGGCGAGTTGATCTGATCCTGGACCGACGCCTGGTTCTTCACCACGGTCTCGGTCAGCGTCTGGTTTTGCGTGCTCAGGTCGCCCACGGAGGTCTTCAACTGCTGCACGTCCTGCGCGTTCTGGGTGCTCTGCGCGGCTGCGGCCGCTGTGGCCGAAGCTGCGGACGCCACCTGCGACTGCGCCTCTGCGGCGCTCTGCTGCGCGGCCGCCACCTGCTGGTCGCGGGTGCTCAGCTGGCTCTTCAGTGCGTCGATCTGCGCCTGTTGCCCGGCGAGTTGCTCCTGCATCTCGCGCATCTGCCGCGTCGCCGCGCTTTCCACGGGCTTGCGCGTCCGCGTGCCGTGCGCCGCGGTCCGGCGGGTCTTTTTGTGAGTCGTGGTCTTGTGCGCGGCCGTTGTTTGGGCACCGCTGGACGCAGAAACAAGCAGCGCTGTCACCAGCGCCGTCATGAACTTGCTGTGTTGTTTCATCAGCTCCTCGAATGAGCGCCACACAGGAGCGCGCAGGGCCAAGGGCCCGGGTCGCGCTGATCTCACCTGGTGTTCTCTTTGGAGCTATGTTCCCAGGGCGAGTTCAACGTCAGGAGAAGCGAATGCTAAAGCAACGTGAAAACGTACCCCATCGGTGGTAGCCACCCCACTAACGGTCTGTGGGCACCTCTTCCGGCTCCAGCTCCGCCGGCATGACCTCTTCCGAGGCGCACGGCAGGGTGAACACAAAGGTACTGCCCTTGCCCAGCTCGCTTTCCACCCAGATGCGTCCCCGTTGGGCTTCCACGAGGTGGCGCGTGATGGCTAGACCCAGACCCGTGCCGCCCGACTCCCGCGAACGGGCCTTGTCCACCCGGTAGAAGCGCTCGAAGAGCCGGTCCTGGTATTCCAGGGCGATGCCCCCGCCGAAGTCTCGCACCCGCACCTGCACCTCCGGCAGGCTGTCTTCTGTTTCGCTTTCCAGCATCCCCGCCGAGATCTCGATCACCGCCCAGCCATCGGCGCCGCGGCCGTAGTTCAGCGCGTTTTCGATCAGGTTGCCCATGATTTGCAGCACCGTGTCCGGGTCGGCCATCACCTCCACGTCCGGCGGATCCCCGGCAATCGCCAGGGTGCCACCCTTCTCCTTCAGCAGCCCGGATACGGCTTCCAGACACTCTTCGATCAGCACGGATACCGCCATTGGCTGCGGCGCAATCTTGCGCTCCCCGCTTTCCACCCGGGCCAACGCCAACAGGTCGTCGGTCAGCCGCCCCATCCGGCGGGCGCTCTTCAGAATGGCATCCAAAAACTCGCGGCGCCGCTCCAGCGCCAGGGCTGGATTGCCCATCCCCGGCCCATACTCTTCTTCCTCCAGCAGCATCTCGACGTAGCCCTGGATCGATGTGAGCGGTGTGCGCAGCTCATGGGACACGTTGGCTACAAACTCGCGCTGGGTTCGCTCCACCTGCTCGATGCGCGTGATGTCGTGCATGACGATCACGGCGCCGCCGTCCGGCATGGGCGCTGCGTTGATGGCCACAATGCGCCCGGGCAGCACCGTTACGGGCCGGCGTTCCACGAGCTCCCGCGACTCCAACGCGATTTGGACGCAGTCCAGCACCTCCGGCGCGCGCAGCGTCTGGACCAAGGAGTGTCCCGCACGCACCGAGCCATGCGACTCCCGCATGAGCTGCTGCATGGCCTTGTTGGCCCAACTGATGCGCCCTGCGGCGTCGATCGCCGTCACCGCATCCTGCATGGAGTCGAGCACCGTCTGCAGCTTGCGCCCGTTCTCCTGGGCGGCCTCAATCTGGCTCAACAACCGTGGAGCCGCGGCGGTGAGCGCATCGGCCAAAGAGCCTAGCTCCGGCATGGTTTCCTGGGTCAGCGGCGGCTCGGGCAGGGCGTGGACATCTCGCTCCAGCACCGCCGCGCCTTCGCGCACGCGTTGCAGGGCGATCCAGGCACCCAGCACCGCCCCCGCCACCCACACGGTCACCAGGAGCCACCAGCGCGCGTGCAGCAGCAGGCCGAGGAGAAGCACCAACGCACCGCCGGTAGCCCACAGGAGCAGGTACCAGAACAGGCTGTTGCTCCGCTTCACCATGGGTCTATGCTACGCAAACCTCGTGCGGCAACTGCTAATGGGCGACCGGCTCGGAGATGGCCATCGACGCTGCCCGGACCGCCGGGATATCGAAGCGGTAGCCCGCCCCACGCAGGGTTTTCAGGAAGCGCGGGGTTTCGGGGTCGTCGTCAATAGTTTCACGCACGCGGCGCGCATACACATCCACGCTGGGCGGGGGGCCAAAGCGCGTACATAGACGTCCACACTACGAGGCGTCACAAACCGGGCGTCGCCCCACACCGCATCCAGCAGCTGGTCGCGGCTGAAGACCCGCCCGGGGTGCCGCGCCAGGTACTCCAGCAGGCGAAACTCCGTGGTGGTGGTGGTGATTAGGTCGCCGCGCACCCGCACCTGCATCGACCCCGAGTCGATCTCCAGGTCCTCGATGGTCAGTACCGCAGGGGTCGCTTCGCCCTCGTCAGGGGTTTCACTGCGGCGCAGCACGGCCCGGATCCGGGCAAGCAGCTCGCGCACAGCAAACGGCTTGACAATGTAGTCGTCCGCCCCTAGCTCCAGACCCAGCACCCGGTCGTCTTCAGAGGCGCGTGCCGTGAGAAAGATGACCGGAACACCGCTCAGCACCGTGCTCCGGCGCAAACGCCGGCACACATCCAGCCCACTGCCTCCGGGAACCATGATGTCGAGCAGAAATAGCGCCGGCCGCTGCCGTTCTGCGTCCTGCAAGATGGCGCCCGGCGTGGGATACGCCCGCACGGCATACCCAGCGCTTTCCAGCCGGTACTGGATCAGCCGGCGGATGTCTGCATCGTCTTCAAGAACAAAAATCGTCTGAGTCAACCCGATCTCCGGGCGCGCCGCCAGGGCACCGCCTCGAGGCCAGCCTACGCCTCTGCGTCAAGCGCATTGCTAAAAGCAGGTGAAAACACAAACGAGTCGTGTTTCTGAATTACACCATTGTCCCTAAGTGGTAGTCCTAAGGTTACCTTCGGCTAACCAGGGCGTTGTATAGTTCAAGCAAGCGATACCCCTGTTTTGATTTGCTCTTGCGTGGAGGCAGTATGCGTCTCAACCCATCAGCCCTGGGCCTTTTTCTCCCGGCGGCTGCCCTTTTAACCGGCTGTGGCATGGGCACCACCGGATCCCCAGTGTCCGCCTTGGCGCACCCTTCCAAGGCGATCACCGGCAAAGCCTATGGCGGCCAGTCTCCGGTCGCAAACGGCACCATCGCTCTTTACGCGTTCGGCTCCAGCGGCTATGGCTCAGGCGCTGCGCCCCTGGTCTCGGTGCAGGCCGGCGCGGACGGCTACTTTACGATCGACCCGGCGTCCATTTCCTGCCCCACGCCTCAGACACCGGTCTACATCGCCTCCATCGGCGGAGATCCCGGTTCCGGACCGAATGCCGCCATCTTCGAGGCAGCCGCCCTGGGGCCCTGCGTGGATGCAGCCAACGATTTCGTTACGATCAACGAGATCAGCACCGCGGCGCTGGCTTACGAGTTCTCTCATTTCTTCAGCACTGCCCCGGTTAGTGGCGATACGATCACCAACGATCACTTCGGCGCTCCTGCCAGTGCCGCACAAACGGTTGTCAACGGTAACAGCACGATCTACACGATGCTGGATGTCACCAACGGCTATCCGCACCCCAACACCAGCACCTTCAACTTCGAGGGAGCCAAGATCATCACGCTGGGCAACATTCTTGGGGCCTGCGTGAACTCCACTGGGCCTTCATCCACGGCCTGCTCGGCCCTGTTCGGCAACGTGACCGGCCCCGGCGGCGCCAAGCCCACCAACATCCTCGAGGCCGCGGTCTACCTGGCCTTGAATCCGCTGCAAAACGTGAGCGCCCTCTACGACCTCCAGCCCCCGTCGGGTGGAGCGGCCTTTGATGGCGGCCTGAGCTCCGCGCCGTTTGACTGGAGCCTGTCGGCAAGCTATACCTCGCCCACCTTTGGGCTGGGCGTCGACACCCGCACCACCAGCACTATCGACATCGATTCAGCCGGACGGGTCTGGTTCCCCAGCAACGGCCCCGGTCAGGCGGGCGTCGGCTTCTTTGACCCCAGCACCGGCACCTTTAGCCCCCTGTTCACCAGCACCGGTCTGCAGCATCCGCAGCAGGTCGCCATCGATCTCGAGAACTACGTTTGGGCGACCGATTCCGCGTCGTCGAACATCGCGGGCTTCCCCGGCAGTTCGCCCTCAACCCCAACCGCCCTTAGCATTCCCGGAACAGTATCCACCGCCGTCACAGTCGCCTATGACGACACGATGCGCTTCGGCATCGTTGCGCCGAGCGGCGTTCCGGCGCTGGCTCAGGTTAGCGGTAAAAACACGTACACCGAGGTCCCCGGAACGGAAATCGGCGGCGCGGGTGGCTTTATCGCCTCCAGTCTCGCCGGAGATGTCAGTGGCGGCGTCGGTGTG
>CAXTRU010000036.1:5238-9862 GCA_964246665.1 uncultured Acidobacteriaceae bacterium | reverse complement strand
CGTACGATCTCTACTACGCGCCCAACGGCCAAGTAACGCCCGTGACGTATCAGCCCAATCAGGACGCGGGTCAAGTTGTCTTTACCAGCAACAATTTCGTTGGAACACGGGGTGGGTACGTTCCCCAGGACGACGGCATCTGCATCTGGTCCGCTCAGGGTTGCTTTTCTATGCAAGACCAAGCGATCCGTCATCCTTCCGGACTTTCGTTAGACGGTACTGGTGCTCTTTGGCTCGCTGACCAGGCAAGCAACACTGTTGAACAAATTCCGCTGACCAACGGCTCCTACATCAACGGCAACAATCTGGCGAACAACCTGGTTTACATTCACAATGCCGACAACGGCGGCACCCTCACCGCACCCACGGGCATCGCCGTCGACGGCAATGGCAACGTCTGGGTCAGCAACTACGGTTGCTACGGTACGAGCTGCACGCCTGGTACCTTCACTCTTTCCGAGCTGTTCGGATTGGCTGCCCCAACGATCACCCCCGTTTCTCGTCAGGTTGTCATCAACAACCTGGCTGGAACAGAACCCCAAAAGAAGACCGGGGCAACCGCTCGATAAACTCTGACACCTTTGCACTTAGGAGCCCGCTTCGCACGGGCTCCTATATTTTTTGCCCACGCCTTCTGTGCTGACACTTGAGCTCCTCGCGCAAGATCGTTTGAGTGAGTGCTCGTATCAGGAGTGCTTCTAAATTACTATTTGTCCGTCCTTGCGTGGGCGTAAGGCAAAACCGCCGTTGATGTCATCTACTCGGCAAGCTTGCGCTGACCAAAGATTGCGCCTTCTACCCTGCCTGTTACCGCCGTACACTGTTTCCAGTCGAAGTCTGTGACTCGCTGAGGAGACCACCATGACCAAGATCGATTTGACGGACCGGGTGTCCGCGCTCGGAGACCTGACCCGGCGTGACAGCGAAGTGATCGTGGAAACGATGTTTGACGCCATCGTGGGCGCTCTCAAAGCGGGCGAAAAAGTTGAGATTCGCGGCTTTGGCAGCTTTCGTACCCGGCAGCGCAACTCGCGGACGGGGCGCAATCCCAAGACCGGCGCGTCCGTCTCCGTCCCTGCAAAGCGCGTCCCCTTTTTTAAACCCAGCAAGGAGCTGCGCGAGCTCGTCGGCGTTACCGGTGAGCTCGATGGAGTGCCAGAACCCGGCGAGCCCGAAGACACCGAAACAGCCTCCGGACAGGAATAGAGTTTGTACCCTTCACTACATAAACGCGGGACGGTGCCGCCTGTGTATAACAGTGAGCAATGCCCACCCCGGCCATTGAGACCCAGGCTCTTTCGCGTGTGTTCCACGGCTTCCAAGCCGTAGACTCTCTTGACCTCACCGTGGAGCGTGGTCAGTTCTTCGGCTTCCTCGGACCCAATGGTGCCGGCAAGTCCACCACCATCAAAATGCTGACGGGGCTTCTTGCCCCATCTTCCGGCCTCATCCGCATCTTCGGTGAAGACCTCCTTACCCATCCAGTCGAGGTGAAGCGCCAGATCGGTGTTGTTCCCGAGGGCATGGCTCTTTTCGGCAAGCTCACCGCGTCCGAGTACCTTTCTTTCGTCGGGCGCATGTACGGCCTCGACCGGCAGACGACCCAGGCGCGTACCACCGAGCTGCTGGAGTTCATGGGGCTTGCCGACCAGCGCAAAAAGCTGATCGCCGATTATTCCCACGGCATGGGGAAGAAGCTCGCGCTCGCCGCGGCCGTCATTCACGCACCCAGGCTCCTCTTCCTCGACGAGCCCTTCGAAGGCGTCGACGCGATCGCCGCCGGAACCCTGAAAGCCATGCTGCAGGGCATGATTGCGCGCGGCGCCACCATCTTTCTCACCTCGCACGTCCTTGAGATCGTTGAGCGGCTTTGCACGCATGTCGCCATCATCAACCGCGGCCACCTCGTCGCGCATGGTTCGCTGGACGAGCTTCGAGCCGGTGACCGAACACCTCGACGGCAACACCACCCTTACGCTGGAACAGATCTTTCTCGCCGTGGTCGGCAACGAGGGCGCTCCCACCCACGCGGAAGGCGAACTGGCGTGGCTGGGCTAGACTCCGGTGCGGCCGCATCCGTAGCCGGGGCATCCCTGGGCAGATCCCAGTTCCTGGCGATCGCCTGGCTGCGCTGGCGCATCCTCGCCAACAGCTTCCGCCGCAAAGGCGGCAAGGCTGAGCTGGTGGGACGCATCCTGTTGCTCCCGCTGCTTGCCGTTCTGGCGATCCTACCGACGCTGCTGGCTGGCTTCTTTGCCTGGGCTGCTGCGCAACCGGGAAGCTTCGACCAGATCAACCTCGTCTTCTGGGGCACCTTTGTGGTTGCACAGGTGCTCAACATCAACCTCGGCCAGCCCGGCACCACGTTCGATCCCATTGAGCTGATTCGCTTCCCAATGGCGCAGCGCAATTACGTGCTGGTGCGGCTGACCTTCGGTCTGCTTAGCCCGGCCAACGTGATTGTTACCTCCATGTCGGCGGCCATTTTCGTCGGCATCACGGTCACCCGACCGCAGCTTTGGCCGTGGACCTTGGCCATCACCGCCGCTTTTGCCATGGCGAACGTTCTGTTCTCCCGCATGCTCTTCGCCTGGATCGACCGCTGGCTTTCAACGCGCCGCGCCCGTGAGGTCTTCACCGGTTTCATCTTTGCCGGTTCGCTGGGCATCCAGTACCTCAACGTCACCTTCAACCCCGGTTTCAATCACGGTCGCCACCGCCCCAGTCCTCAGAGCTTTCACCTGATTCAGGCGATTGCGCATCGGATTCATCCCTGGCTTAGCATCCTGCCGCCTGAACTCGCCGGCTCGGGCCTGCGCGCCGCGGCAGATGGGCAAGGTTCATTCGCTCTCGGCAACGCGGCAATTATCCTGCTGTACGCTGCCGCCTTTCTCACCATCTACGCCCTGCGCATGCGCGCCGAGTATCGCGGCGAAAACCTGAGCGACCAGGCCAACGCGGTCAGCAGCCCATCTCCGCGAAGCGTGGTCGCCGTAACAGCGCCTTCTTCCCTAGCATTCAGCCCAACAGTCGCGTTGGCGACTCCCACGCGCGGGTGGCTACCCGCTTCGCTCGGTCCGCTGCTGCAGAAAGAGATTCTTACGCTCCGGCGCAACACGGGGCTGCTTTACGGTGTGATCGCGCCCACGGTCATGGTGTTTCTGTTTGCCGGCCGGCTCTCGTTGCGCGGCGGCTCACACTGGCTGCTGCTGCTTGCTGCGTCATACGCCATGCTTGGCCTCGCGCCTATGAGCTACAACTCCTTCGGCCTGGAGGGCGCCGGCGCGCAGTTCTACTTCATGGCACCTGTTCCCTTGCGCGACGTTTTCTTCGCCAAAAACGTCATGCACTTCCTCTTGGCGGCCTTTGAGGTCGTCGTGGTGATCTCCATTGTGGCCTACGTGGCCGGCCGGCCGCATCCGGCGGATGTACTGTTTGTTCTGCTTTGGGCTGCGGCAACGCTGCTGTTGAACACCGTTCTCGGCAACCTGCGCTCCATCTCCGCGCCGAAGAAGATCAACCCTGGCCGTAGCATGAACCGTACCCAATCGCAGATCAGCGCCTGGATCGCGATTGGGATGCTGGCCGGGAGCGCCGCCATCGGAGCAGGCCTGCAGTTCCTCGGCATTTTGCTGCATCAGCGGTGGCTCGCGCTGGCCCTGGTCACCCTGTTCGCGGTGGGTGCCCTCTTTGCCTATGAGCAGAGCCTGCGTGGTATCGAAAGCTACGCTCTGGAGCGCCGCGAAAGTTTGTTTGAGGAGCTGGGCAAAAAGACTTAGCGCCCTCGAGGACTCGCCCGAAAACCTTCGTACGCGGACGGCAAACGAAGTGCTAGGCGACAGCGCCGATCGCACTGAGCATCCGTCCGCTCACCCCGCCCTCATCGCGGTAGCTGAAGAACTTGCGCCGGCCATCCTGCAAACGCGTACATGCCGTGCACTCCGCCACATCCTGGATGTTCTGCGCAGAAACACCGGCCTCCAGCAACTGCCGCCGGTTCGCCGCCACAAGGTCCATGTGCGGGTTGTTGCCCGGAGACATGCCAGGCTCGGCACCGGCGCGAAACAACGCCGACCCATACGCAAACTCCGCGACGAACCGTTCTCGCACCTCCTCGCCGACCTCGAAGCAGCAAGCCCCGATACAGGGTCCAATCGCGGCGACGACGTCCTCGACCCGCGTCCCATACCGCGCGCGCATTTTGCCGATACCCTGCTCCACGATGCGCCCTAACGTCCCCCGCCACCCCGCATGGAAGGCACCGACTGCATGGGTGCGCGTGTCGGCGACCAGCACGGGAACACAATCGGCTGTCAGAATCGCAAGCAGTCTTCCCGGTCGGCGACTCATCAACCCATCTCCTTCCAGCGCCGCTCTACCCTCGGCGGTCATCCACGGCCCCGGCTCGGTCTCCAGGTCGCGCACCACCGCGCCGTGCACCTGCCCCACGGTCACCAGGGGCAGCTCTACGCCTTCCGCGACAGCCTGTACAAAGGCAGCCCGGTTCCTCGCTATCACTGCAGGATCATCCTCCTTGGTCCACCCCAGATTTAGCTCACCCGCTCCGTACACCTGCGACTCGCCCGCAAATCGCGAGCTAAACCCAGCCCGCAACCATGGATAC
>CAXTRU010000036.1:0-5187 GCA_964246665.1 uncultured Acidobacteriaceae bacterium | reverse complement strand
CCCCCAGGCTCGATCCGTGGCTTTCTATAGCGTCCATCTTGCGCAGCCCCTTCCCTACTCTTACCCTGAGTTAGGCTACATAAGTTTGGAGGTCCTTAATGGCAGCTGCACCGCTTCCCCCGTTTGTTACGGTCGACGAGTACCTCCATGCGGACTATGAGCACGACATGGACTACGTGGACGGCGTCCTCGAGGAGAGAGACTTGGGCGAGAATAGCCATTCCAATTTGCAGACCGAACTCGCCGTTCTGTTTCGGAGTCATCGGGGTGAGTGGAAGGTCAAAGCTTATGTCGAACAACGCGTGCAGATCTCGCCAACGCGCTACCGTGTTCCCGACCTGTGCGTCATGCCCGCAACTTGGAAGAACACGCCGATTATCACGGAAGCTCCGCTGCTCTGCATTGAGATCCTTTCGCCCGAGGATCGGCTCAAGCGCACCCTCACCAAGTGCTATGACTTTTTTAACCTCGGCACACCCGAAGCCTGGATCTTTGACCCGGAACAACGCACCGCGATGGTCCTCCGCCCCGACGGCACCATGACCACGCACCGCGAAGGCTCTCTCAACGTAGCCGGCACGGCCATCGTTGTGCCGCTCGCCGAGATCTTCGCTGTGTTGGACGAGGCGTAGCTAGCTCGCATGAGCAGCCGATCCAACCAGCTAAGCTAGAATCCAGTGCCCCGGAGGCCATCAGCAGACCGTTTCCGTCCACGACTATCTCCGCATGGAGTTCGAGGTCGACATGGACTACGTTGACGGCGCTCTGGAGGAAGGAAGCTTGGGTGAGTTCGATCATGGCGACCTGCAGAGCCAGATCGCCTTTCTCTTCAGAGCCAATGCTGAACAGTGGCAGGTACGCGCGGTCGTAGAAACCCGTGTCCAGGTCTCCCCGACGCGCTTCCGCATCCCGGACGTTTGCGTCCTTCCCGCAAGCTGGCAGCGCACCAGATCATTCGCGAGGCGCCCGCCCTCTGCATCGAGGTTCTCTCACCGGAAGACCGCCTCAGCCGCGTGCTGACCCGCTGCGAGGACTTTCACAGCATGGGCGTGCCTGAGGTCTGGATCTTCCATCCGGCCAAACGCCACGTTCTCGTCGTTCGCCCCGGCGCTGTGATTGAGACCGTCAAGGACGGCAGTCTTACGCTGGAAGGCACCCCCATCAGCCTCCCTCTCGCAGACGTCTTCGGCGCCCTAGACAAGTAGAACTTGCCCACCCACAACGGCGTAAACTAGAACCCGGAAAAGGGTCCGACGCCGCAATGGTCATCATTCAGCAAGACGATCTCATCGAGAGTATCCGCGCCGCGCTGCAGTACATTAGCTTCTACCACCCGGTCGACTACATCACCAATCTCGCCCGCGCGTACGAGCTCGAGCAGTCCCCTGCCGCCCGCGACGCGATGAAGCAGATTCTGGTGAACTCGCGCATGTGCGCCGAAGGCCACCGCCCCATTTGCCAGGACACCGGCATCGTCACCATCTTCATCAAGCTCGGCCTCGAGTGCCACCTCCAAAAAGGCGACGGCCCCGCCACCATGAGCCTCCAGGCGCTCTGCGACCAGGGCGTCCGCGAGGCCTGGCTCGACCCCGACAACAAGCTTCGCGGCAGCATCCTTGCTGACCCCGCCTTCAGCCGCAAGAACACCAAAGACAATACGCCCTGCGTCGTCGAGGTCTCCCTCGTCCCCGGCCAGACGGTCGACGTCACCGTTGCGGCCAAAGGCGGCGGCTCGGAAGCCAAATCCAAGTTCGTCATGCTCAACCCGTCCGACTCCATCGTCGACTGGGTGCTCAAAACCGTGCCCACCATGGGCGCCGGTTGGTGCCCGCCCGGCATGCTCGGCATCGGCATCGGCGGTACGGCCGAAAAGGCGATGCTGCTCGCCAAGCAGTCCCTCATGGATCCCATCGACATGCAGGAGCTGAAGGCCCGCGGCCCGCGCACGAACATTGAAAAACTCCGCATCGAGCTCTACGACAAGATCAACGCCCTCGGTATCGGCGCGCAAGGCCTGGGCGGGCTCACCACCGTACTCGACGTCAAGATCCAGGACTGGCCCACGCACGCTGCTAATCTGCCCGTCGCCATGATCCCTAATTGCGCGGCCACACGCCACGCCCACTTCGTCCTGCGCGGCGAAGGTCCGGTCTACCTCGATCCGCCTAACCTCGAAAACTGGCCGAAGCTCACCTACGATCCCGCCGCGCACGGCGCCAAGCGGGTCAACCTCGACACGCTAACCCACGAGGAAACCAAGTCCTGGAAGCCCGGCGATGTCCTGCTGCTTAACGGCAAGCTCCTCACCGGCCGCGACGCCGCCCACAAGCGCATGACCGACATGCTCAGCCGCGGCGAACAGCTACCGGTCGACTTCACCAACAAGCTCATCTACTATGTCGGCCCCGTAGACGCCGTGCGCGACGAAGCCGTCGGCCCTGCCGGCCCCACCACCGCCACCCGCATGGACAAGTTCACGCGCCAGATGCTTGAGTCCACCGGCCTGCTCGGCATGGTCGGCAAGGCCGAGCGTGGCGTCGCCGCCATCGACGCCATCCGCGACAACCAGGCCGTTTACCTCATCGCCATCGGGGGCGCCGCCTACCTCGTCTCTAAGGCCATCAAGCACTCCAAACTGCTCGCCTTCGAAGACCTCGGGATGGAGGCCATCTACGAGTTCGAGGTCGTCGACATGCCCGTCACCGTAGCCGTCGACGCGCAGGGCACCAGCGTCCACACCACCGGCCCCGCCGAGTGGAGGGAACGCATCGCCCACAGTATGGAGCTTGCCGGTACCGCCATCCTAGGGCAGTAGCCTAAGTCGCTGCGCATTAGATCCGACGCACGTGTTTCTGCAAGGGCTAAAGCAGCACACCCTCGCGCTTCACGCGCTCGACGAAGGCGGGATGTGCCATGAGCAGGTCCACCACGTCCACGCGAAACGGCAAATCCGACTCCGCGAAGGCCTCGGTCAAATCGGCTTCCTTCCCCAGCGGCAATGCTTCCATACCCTCCAGGCCAAGATCCAGGTCCGACATCGGTTTCGCTTTGCCCGTCACACGTGACCCGAACACCCAAACCTGCCACTCCGGCACATGCGCCGCAAGAATCCGCCGCACCTCGTCTCGCTCCGCCACACTTAGGGCAACACTGTCCCAAACGTCAGTGCCCGGCACCCTGCGCCTCCAGGTTCCGCACCAGCAGCCGCGCTTCCGCCGCGAATCTTGGGACCACTTCAATGACGCTGAGTGCTTTTGCCTCATCGTACGTGTGGCTTGTATTGGTCCGCGCTTGCCGGTACTCCTTCCACTCGTTCCAGGAGGACTGCAGCAACCCACGCTCTCCTGCCACACGAATCAGATCGGGGAACGACAACCGACCTATCTCTTCAGGATTCGCCGCGCCCGACTCCAGAACCCGGCGCAGCATCTTGTGGCTCAGTTCGTACGTGAACTCGAAACGCTGAATCACGCCGTCCCGCAGCAGAGTATTGCTGGACTGTGCGGACCACTCAGCCAGGCCCTCGTCCAGCCGCTGCAAGGCGCGCTTCAGGGGCGTGATGTCGATCTCAGAGGTTTGCACGGGGCTGTCTGCGCCTGCTAGCGCCTGCAAGGATTCTAGTCCGAAGGCGGGCAAGCTCCGCGAGGTACGCCTACGCGGAGCTTCGAAGATCGCCGCATCGCCGCCGCCTATGGCCGCTGCCCCACCAGCCCTCCACTGACCGCCGCAGCCACCGGCGTCACCACCGGTGCCGCAACGCCGATGAATTGGCTGATCGTGCTGGTCCCCGAACTCGCCACCCACACGTTACCGGAAGGATCAATCGCCACGGATCCCGCTCCGGCCAGATTGGCGTCGAGATACCCGTTGCCAATAACCGCGCCGGCGTTGGTGAAGGGCGTCAGGGTATAGCTTCCGATCGAGTTGGTCACCCAAACTCCGCCAAGACCGTCAACGGCAATCGCTTTTGGGGAGGACAGTCCACCGCTGAATCCGCTCGTCGTGGAGATGGCCGTGCCTGTGCTGGTGAACGCCGACACCGTGCTGCTGCCCGAGTTCGCCACCCACACATTCCCTGCTTTATCCAGGGCCAGGCTCACGGCCCTGTTTAGCCCGCCGCCGGTGACCGTCTTGCTCGTTCCAGAAGCCCAGCTCAAGCTGTTCCCGCCACTCGCATCCCAAACCGTGGTGCCATTCGTAGCCACAAAGCCGGTGCCCGGCGTCATGTTGCCGGAGTCGAGGTTGGTCACCGTTCCGTTGGCCATGTTGTACTTCACCGTGCAGCAGTTTCCGATATTGATGGTCGCCCCGAACACCTGAAGGGCATACTGCGAGGAGTAGAGGAAGTTGCCCGCAGCGTCGAGCGCAAGATTGGTATTCGCAGACGGATAACTCACGCCTAACTCAAGCGGGCTGGTAACAAGCGTGGTCGACGGCTGCACCACAGGGGTTGCGGGCACCCCCACATTGCTCAGGTGTGCAAAACCGGCCGTCGGCGCATTGCCGATGGTGGTCTGCCCCAAGACCCAGACTTCATTGTTGGTGTCGATGGCGAGGGCGCGAGGGTTATTCACGCCCGTTCCGATGGCATAACCATTTGGCCCGGAAAGCACGATGCCCAGCGGTGAGAGCTTCGACACAGACGTCTGTCCCGGCACCAGGCTCCACACGTCCCCGTTGCCGTCCACGGCCAGTGAGGCGTTCGATCCGAGTGCGGTGCCGGGGTAGTCGATCGCGATGGCAAAGTCGCTCGGCGCGTTCGCTCCGCTGGACGGCAGTTGTGGCGAAAACGGGGTCACCGCGGTCTGCAGCGGCAGCAACGTACTGATACTCGGCGACGATGGGTTGTGAGCAATGTTGATCGCTGCGGTCGTGACGTCGGTCGGCGCGGTTCCGGTCGTGCCACCCGTCTTTGCACCGCTAAACAGGATCGAGCACGCGGCCGATGAGGGCCCGGTGGAGTTGATGCAGGATGACAGGATGTTCGCGATGGTGTGAATTTTGGCCTGCGGAACTATGCCCTTGCCTTTCGGCGTCGTCGTGAAGGCCGTATCGCTCACGTTTTGTATGTCGAAGAGATAGGCCGCGTTCGCAACGGCATTCGCGATACCCGTCTGCTCGATCGCCGTTGTGTTGGGGCCGCCGATGTCGAACACATCGGTCGCGTAAGCCGACACAGCGTAGGCC
>CAXTRU010000035.1:0-16723 GCA_964246665.1 uncultured Acidobacteriaceae bacterium | reverse complement strand
ACCACGGGCGGCGCCGGCGGTGCCGGCACAGGCGCTTCCGGCCTCGTGCAGTCCACGTTAGGTACAGGCACGGCTGTGCCTTCGTTCGACCCCTTGATCACGGCTGAGGGCAGCGTTGAGCACTATACCGACCCGCTCGCCAACGTTGTCACCTACGGCGTTCCCGTGCTGCACAGCAACACCATCGTGGGCGATTTCGGCTTCTCGCAGGCCTTCCCTACGAGCACATCCTTTTCGTTCATCCTGGATAGCTCTCGCGGTACGCAGAACTTCACGTTCCTCAACCCTCAACTCAGCACGTACTACCACGCTGAGTTTCAACAGCAACTCCTTGCCGGTTTCGGCACAGGGCCCAACCTGCGCTACCTGCGCATCGCACGCAACAATCGTCGCATTTCTGACGAGGCCTTTCAGCTGCAAGTGATCTATACCGTGACGCAGATCGCCAGCATGTATTGGGACCTTGTCAGTGCGTATGAGGATGAGCAGGTAAAAAGCGCGTCACTGGACTTTGCGCGCAACACGCTCACCACGGCGCGGAAGCAACTTGACTTGCAAGCCATCCCCGCCATCGAGGTGATGCGTGATGAGGTGGAGGTGGCCAACCGTGAGCAGGATGCATCCATCGCGCGATCGCAGCTGCAGTTTCAGCAGCTGCTGATGAAGAACGCACTCACGAAGAACCTCGATGACCCGCAGCTTGAGGCCATGCCCGTGCGGCCCACCGATCTCAGCAGCCTGGTGGGCGACGCCGCTGCGCTCGCAGGCGCGCCCACGACTGACATCGTGAATGAGGCCCTGCAATCCCGCCTGGAGCTGCGTGAATCCGAGATCGATCTTGAGAACCGCGGCATCAGTCGCAAAGCCGCAGAGAACGCCCTGCTGCCCTCATTGGCGCTTACGGGCTATTACGGCGGCAGCGGCCTTGCAGGGCCTGTAAACCCGGGTTATGGAACGCAGGTGCCTTCCACCGCGCCGCTGGGTTACGGAGGCGCGCTGGATGGCGCGTTCAACAACAGCGCACCGGATTACTACGTCGGCCTTTCGCTCAACCTGCCCCTCCGCAATCGCGTCGCGAAGAGCGACCAGTACCGTTCGGAGCTGGAATCCAGGCAAGCGGAGCTGCGTTTGGCGCAACTGCGCAAACAGATCCGCATCGAGGTGCGCAATGCGCAGTACGCCCTGCAGGAAAGCGCAGCCCGCGTGCGTGCCGCGCAGCAGGCTCGTGATCTCGCGTCAAAGACGTTCGACATCACGGAAAAGGAGCAGGCCCTGGGCGCAGGTTCTGCGCTGCAAACCCTGGCTGCGCGTCATGACCTTGCCACAGCAGACTCTGCGCTGGTCGACGCGCGCACGGCCTACCAAAAAGCGCGCATCGAACTCGACCGCGCTGTCGGTCGAACGCTGGAGGCAAACAACATTTCGGTAGAATCGGCACGGACAGGAGCGCCGGCTGCCGTGACTGCCGCCACGCCCGCTTCCCAGTGAGTTCAAGCATGCACTCCGCGCAGTCAGCACGGGCTTCAGCGCAGACGTCTTCGGACGCCGGGGCGCCCTGTCGCTTGCTGATCGCGGATGACCAGCCACACATCCTGGAAACGCTGGGCTTTCTCCTGAAGCCGGCCGGGTACGTACTGCAAACGGCGCGAACGCCGGCCGAAGCCATAAGCAGCTTTTCTTCAGAGAGCTTCGATGGTTTATTGCTCGATCTGAACTACGCACGCGACACGACATCGGGTCGCGAAGGTCTGGACTTACTTGCTTCCCTGCGCGCGCTCGACAGCCGCGTGCCGATCGTCGTCATGACCGCATGGGCCAACGTCGAACTGGCGGTAGAGGCCATGCGGCTTGGCGCGAACGACTTCGTCCAGAAGCCTTGGGATAACCTGCGCCTGTTGACCATTCTGCGGACACAGATGGAACTGCATCGAGCGCAACGCCGCATGGAGTGGCTGGAAGCCGAGAACCGCGTGCTGCGCGCGGAGGGCGCACCGGAGTTCATCGCAAGTGCGCCCTCCATGCGCAACGTCATCGACCTGCTTGCGCGCATCGGCCCTTCTGAAGCCAATGTGCTCATCACCGGCGAGCACGGCACCGGCAAAGAAGTAATCGCGCAAACACTGCATCGACTCTCCGCACGCGGGGAACGTCCTCTTGTCGCCGTGAACACGGGCGCGCTTTCTGAGGGCACGTTTGAGAGTGAGATCTTCGGGCATGTGAAGGGAGCATTCACCGACGCGCGCGCCGATCGCATTGGCCGCTTTGAGCTTGCCTCCGGGGGCACACTCTTTCTCGACGAGATCGCCAACGTGCCTCTGCGCCAACAGGCCAAGCTGCTGCGTGTACTAGAGACCGGCGAGTTAGAAAGAGTCGGCTCGTCCACCACGCGCAAGGTTGACGTGCGCATGCTTTCCGCCACCAACGCTGACCTGCACACAGAGGCCCAGGATGGCCGCTTCCGCGCCGATCTGCTTTTCCGTCTGAATACTGTGGAGATCCATTTGCCTCCGCTGCGCGATCGTCGCGAAGACATCCCGGCCCTCGCCGCGCACTTCCTCGCGAAGTATGCTGAGCGCTACCGGCGTCCCATCGAAGGCTTCGACGCCGCGGCCATGCAGGAGATGCTGCAGTACGCGTGGCCAGGGAACGTGCGGGAGCTCGACCACACCATGGAGCGGGCCGTGCTGATGACGCGCGGTCCTCGGCTTGCCTCTGCCGATCTGGGTCTGCAGCCCAAGCGAACCGCAGCAGAGACCATGGGCCAGGTGATGGACGAACTCAGCCTCGAACAGGTGGAAGCGCTGCTTGTACGCAAAGCACTGGCCCGCTCCGGTGGCAACGTCAGCCAGGCCGCCGAAGCGCTCGGCCTGAGCCGGGGCGCGCTGTACCGGCGCATGGAAAAGCATGGCCTTTGAGGCGCGCTCGGGACGCGAGACTGCTTCAGCGGCGGAGAGCCCCCAAGCTGTGACGCCCGAAGGCGCCGCCTCATGGCAAACAAGGAAGCGCCTGCCGTTAGGTTCCAGCCCGCGACGACTCAGCTTCGATCGACGTCTGGGGTTGTGGGTTGCGGGTCTTGTGCTTCCCTGGGTCGTCGGCGCCGGTATCGCAACGTGGGCAGCCACGACGTCCATGGGGTCGGCCCTTGGAGTCACGGCGCTTGCAGCGACGTTCGCCGGCGTGTTGCTGAGCGTGCTGTTTGAACAGATCACCCGCCCGCTGCAAACGCTCAGCAACGTCGTAGCCGCACTGAGTGAGGACGACTTCTCCTTCCGTGCGCGTGGAGGCCGTCGTGACGATTCGCTGGGCGACCTCGCGCTGGAGGTCAATGCGCTTGCCTCCACGCTGCAAACGCAGCGCAACACAGCGCGCGATGCGTTGACGTTGGCGGAGCGCGTGATGGCGGCCATGCAAACGCCGGTGCTCGCCTTTTCTGCGGAAGGCAACCTGCGGTTGCTCAATGCCGCAGCGGAAATCAGTCTCGGGCTGCCCCGGGCTGAGTGCGTGGGCAAAACGGCAGCGGCGCTGCATCTCGCACCATTGTTGCAGCTTCCAGACGGGACAACGCACACGCACCGGTCGGCCACAGGAGAGGTTCGTTGGGTCCTGCGCCGCTCGAGTTTTCGGCTGGCCGGCCTGCCGCACACGTTGGTCGTGTTGTCCGATGTGGATGCAGCGCTACGGGAAGAAGAAAGGGTTGCGTGGCAACGGCTGATCCGTGTGTTGAGCCACGAGATCAATAATTCGTTGACGCCCATCACCTCGGTCGCGGGAAGCCTGCGGGTGAGCTTGCCTGTCCTGTCGCCGGGAGTGGGCGACGCGGTGCTCGCCGGCGATGTGCTGGCAGGTCTGCGCCGTGGTTTAACGCTGATTGAGGATCGTGCCTTTTCGCTGCACCGCTTTTTGCAGGGGTATCAGCAACTCACGCGCCTGCCGCGCCCCGTGCAGCAGCAGGTTTCGTTGCAGGCGCTGGTGGCGCGTGTGGTTGCACTGGAATCCAGGGTGCCGGTCGAGATGCTGCCGGGGCCCGCTGTCCTGATTAACGTTGACGCCGCGCAGATCGAACAGTTGCTGATCAACCTGCTGCGCAACGCTGCCGAAGCCGCCCTGCTTGTGCCCACGACGGGCGTCAAGCCAAGGGTCTGGCTCGAGTGGGAAGTGCTGGATCGAGAACTGTTTCTTCGTGTGCAAGACAACGGCCCAGGCCTCAGCGACCTGGCAAACTTGTTTGTGCCGTTCTACACAACAAAGCCCGGCGGAAGCGGCATTGGCCTTGTGCTGGCACAGCAGATCGCGCAGGCGCACCAGGGCAGTCTGACGCTGTCGAACCGTGGCGATGGCCCAGGATGCGTCGCTGAACTGCGCTTGCCCGTGATTCCTTGAGGATGCTTGGCGGTCAGGATCGCCACGAGGCTGCTACGTTCAGCGGCACACTAGAGAGGTTCGCATCGAACGTTTGTTCGAACGCGCAACCTTGGGACTGGCTTCTCTTTGGCGTGACGCGTTTGCATTTGGTGGGCACAGCAGGATTCGAACCTACGACTTCCACCGTGTGAAGGTGGCACTCTACCGCTGAGTTATGCGCCCTTGTCCGGCCTTGGGGCTTGCCCTGCCGCGGACATCCGCTTTCGGTATCGTATCACCGTCAGCCTGCTCCGGCACTCAGGCCGGGGTGGGCCTGCTTGAAACAGTTCTGTACCTTAGCGGGCACAAAGCGGGCTTCCGGTGCGCAACAGCCCCTTCCGGGTACAATTACGGGCTGATGGACCGTGACCCGACCGCCTCCGGGCCCGCAGCCCCTGCCGCCGCGCAAGATTTGCACGATCCGGCGCAACCTCCTGCCCAGACACGGGTTGAGGAGGATATGGGCACGTTGGCGCTCCATCCCGGGATGTTCGGCGGCGGCGAAGTCGAGCCGGCGCCCATCGAGCGGCCCACCCCGGACGTCGATCTGACCCCGGAGGGGGCAAAGCGGCGGGCCGAAGCCATGGCCCGTGGTGACGTCGCGAGCCTGTCCGACGCAGAAGTGATGCTGGAGCTGAAGGCCGGCAACATGGACGCGTTCGACATTCTGCTGGCGAAGTACCGCAAGCCGATCATCCACTTTATGTTCCGGATGGTGCACAACCAGGCTGTGGCCGAGGAGCTGGCCCAAGAAGTTTTCCTGCGGGTGTATCGCTCCCGCGAGACCTACCGTGCCGAGGCCCGCTTTAGCACCTGGCTCTACCGCATCGCGACCAACCTGGGCGTCAACCACGCCCGGGACACGAAGAATGAGCGGACTGCCCAGACCGTGCAGCTGGACGAGCCCGATCCGGAAACCGGCACCACGCCCGACGTCGCCGATGCGGCACCCACCGTTGAGGCCCAGATGCTTCGCCGGGAGCGCATGAACGCCATCCGGCAGCATGTGATGGCGTTGCCGGAGCGGCAACGGATCGCCGTGCTGATGCACAAGTACGAAGGCCTGGACTACAAGAGCATCGGCGAGGTGCTCAAGTTGTCGGAGTCAGCCACGAAGTCGTTGCTCTTCCGCGCGTACCAGACGCTGCGGGAAAAGCTCAAGGAGTTCGTTTAACCATGAACTGTACCGATCGCCAAACGCCCGGTCGCACCGCCAGCGTGCCCTCTACATCCAATGCGGACATAGGGCAAAGCGGCGTGCGGCGATCCACATCAGCAAGGAAAGCCACCGCCAAGAGGGGGCCAGTATGACCATGACCGATTGCACGACCTGCCGCACCTCACTCCCCGATCTTCTGCTGGACGGAACGGCCGCGCCGCCGTCCCTGTCTGCGCATCTGGCTGCCTGCGAGGGCTGCCGTCAGGAATGGAGCGAGTTGCGCGCTACCTGGACGCTGATGGATGCGTGGGTGGCCCCGGAGCCTTCACCCTACTTCGACTCACGGCTGCATGCCCGCCTGCGCGAGGTGCAGGCCGAGGCTCCCGAGGGCGTGTGGCAGCGCCTTACCAGCTTTTTGCGCTTCAGCACAGGCCGGCAGGTGAAGCCGGCACTGGCGGGGGCGCTCGCCGTGGCCATGTTGGTTGGCGGCGGCACGGCTGCTACGCTGCTGACCCACCATGGGCCCAGCCCCAGCGCGTCCCCCACAGTGAACGACTTGAAGATCTATGACAACAACGCCCAGGCGCTGCAGCAGATGGACCTTCTGGATGAGTCCGGTTCCGATGCGGGTGCCGCTCCCCAAAGCTGAGGAGGGCAGGGAGGCAGTTTCGGTATGATGGGCTCTCACCGCGACGGCAACAATCAAGAACAAGAGAGCCGAAAGACGGGAGTGTCCCACCGGGGCACGCCTAAGTATCGTGATTGCAATGAAGCGCCGTAGCCTAACTCGAAGCCCGCAAGGGATTGCCGCCCTGGTCGCCGCCTGTGTGTTCGCGGGCGTGTGCGCCGGGTCTGCCTCGGGTTTGCCGAGGGCGCAGCAAGAGCAGGCGCCTGCGCCCATTGAGCGTCGGGCCCCTTCGCCCCGGCCCGCCGGTCCCAATGGTGAGCTCAACAACGCCAATCGCCGTGGCCCCCGCGGCGAACACCTTGCCGAATGGATGAACCAGCACAGCAACCTGACGCCGTCGCAGCAGCAGCAGGCGCTGCAGCGCGAACCCGGATTTCAGGACTTGCCGCAGCCGACCCAGCAGCGCATGTTGAATCGGCTCGCGCAGTTGGATGCCATGACGCCGGACCAGCGCCAACGCCTGCTGGCTCGCAACGAGGCCATGGAGCGCCTTTCGCCCGATCAGCGTGCTGAAGTGCGAGGAGCGCTGTCGCAGCTCGGTGGCCTGCCACAGGATCAGCGTCACCAGGTGGCGAGGACCTTTCGGGCGTTGCGGGACCTGCCGCCCGAGCAGCGCGTCGGCGCCTATGCCACGGGTCGCTACGGTCAGCTGAACGACTCGCAGCGCGCGGTGCTGTTTAACCTGCTGCGTGTGGAGCCCATGTTGCCCGCGCCGGCACCGGCCGCCTCGGCGCAGCCCATGCGCTAGGCTCCTTCGCCGGGGGTCTAGCTCTTCAGCAGGTTTTTCGCCAGAAACAGCACGTTGGCCGGGCGCTCTGCCAGCCGCCGCATAAAGTACGGATACCACTCGGTCCCGAACGGCACATACACGCGCATGCCGAAACCTTCCGCCACCAGCTTGCGCTGCAGGTCGCGCCGCACGCCGTACAGCATCTGGAACTCAAACGCCTTGGGATCGAGCGACTGCTCGCGCGCAAACGCCCGCAGCTGGTCGATGATGGCCTCATCATGCGTAGCGATCCCGCAGAACACGCCGCTGGTCACCATGCGCTTCATCAGCACAACGTAGTTGGCATCTACGTCGGCTTTGTTGGGGAAGGCGACGGTGGGCGGCTCTTTATAAGCGCCCTTGCAAAGCCGGATGCGAATCCCCTGGCGAAGCAGTCGCTCCGTGTCATCGCCCGTGCGGAACAGGTACGCCTGCAGCACTGTGCCCACGCGCCCCGGGTAGCGGCTATGCAGGCGCTCAGTCATCGCAATGGTCGCCTCGGTGTAGTCCGAGCTTTCCATGTCCAGCCGCACAAAGCTGTCGATCGAAGCTGCATGGTCAACGAGCTCACCGACGATGCGCTCGGCCAGCTCGGGCCCTGCACCATGGCCGCCAATGTCCATGCCCATTGCGGTTAGCTTCACGCTGATGTTGGCGCGCAGCTTGCGTGCGGCGATGCGGTCCAGCAGCCGGTGATACACCGCTGCACTTTCTTCTGCCTGTGACACCTGCAAGACGCTCTCACCCAGCGAATCGAGCGACGCCACAATGCCCTCGGCGTTCAGCTGCTCCACCACCGCGATGGCTTCGTCCACCGTCATGCCGGCAACGAAGCGGCGCGAAACGCGCTGGCCCAGGGAGTTGCGCTCAGAAAACGAGCGCAGGTGGCGATTGGCGGAGAGCGAGATGAAGACCGAGCGAAGCATAAGGCAGGCTCATTGTCGCATGCACGCTTCCGCAGTGTGAAAACGATGGAGCGAGACGCCGGTTACCCCAGCAGTGACGAAAGGAGTGCCATGCGCACATACAAGCCATTGCGCGCCTGGCGGAAATAGGCTGCGCGCGGGTCGAGGTCGACCTCCGGCGCGATTTCGTTTAAGCGCGGCAACGCATGCATGATCACCGCGCCCTGCTTCAGCCGTTCAGCGGTCTTCAGGTTCAGCACATAGGCGTCTTTTACCGCCTCGTACTCGGCGGCAAACGCAAAGCGCTCACCCTGCACGCGCGTCACGTAGACGACATCGGCATCCTGCACGGTCTTATCCAGCGATGCGGTCTCATGTATGTCGACGCCACGCGCTGTCAGCTGATCGAGAATGGTGCCTGGCAGCCGCAACGACGGTGGCGAGACAAGATCCACATGCAGGCCAGGGAACTGCGCCAAGAGCGGCAGCAGCGAGTGAATCGTGCGGCCATAGAGCAGATCGCCCACCAGCACTACGCGGAGATTGTCGAGGTGCCCAAGCTCGCGCAGGATGGTATACGTGTCGGCAAGCGCTTGCGTCGGGTGCTCCCCGGCACCGTCGCCGGCGTTGATGACGGGCACAGGAGACGCCGCGGCGGCTGCGGCCGCAGTGCCTTCTTCAAAGTGGCGAATGACGATAGCGTCAGCATAGCCGCTGACCACACGCACGGTGTCGGCGATGGTTTCGCCCTTCACCGCGGACGAGCTATCGCGTGCGTTCTCCACCGACAACACGCTTCCGCCAAGCTTCTGCATCGCGGCCTCGAACGAAAGTCGTGTACGCGTGCTTGGCTCATAGAACAACGTCGCCAGGATGCGCCCGCGCAGCGCAGGCTCAAGCGTCCGCGACTTGTCTTGCGCCTGCAACTGATCGGCCAGCGCGAAGAGACGTTGCAGCAGCGCCGGCGAAAGCTGTGACGCGCTGATCAGGTGGTCCAACTCGAACATAGAACTTCCTCTGTTTAACTGGGCTCGCTGGCCCGGTGCACGTTGCCCTGCAACACCGTGAAGCGCACGCTGCCAGGAAACGTGAAACTTTCGAATGGCGACCACGCACACTTGGTGCGCACACTCTTGCGCGTGACGTTGTAGGGCGCCGCTGGGTCGATCACGGTCAGCGACCCAACAAAGCCCGGTGCAATGCGCCCATATCCTTCGCCAAAGTTCTGCGGCAGAAACTCGCGCACAAACTGCCCCGGATTCCACGCGCATACCCGCGCAATCTGCTGCGGCGTGAAGTTGTGCTCCTGCATCAGCCACGTCGCGAAGGCGCCGTAGGTATCCAGCAGCGGCACACCACTTGCGCCGACGGCTTTCTCTTCCAGTGTGTGGGGCGCGTGGTCAGTCGCGATGTAGTCGATGATGCCCGAGCGCAATGCCTCAATCAACGCCAGCCGATCTTCGCGTGAGCGTAGCGGCGGATTCATCTGCAACGCCATGCGGTTCGCGTCTGTGAGCATCGAAGTATCGAAGAAGAGATGATGCGGTGTCACCTCGCAAGTTACGCGCACGCCGCGCTGCTTGGACGCGATGATCTGCCGCAGGCCCTCACCAGTCGAGTAATGACAGAGCTTGCCTACCAGGCCGTACGTTTCGATCAGGTGCAGGGCAAAGGTCGTTGCCGTGATCTCCGCGCGCGCCGGCTGTCGCTCCTCATGCGTGGGCTCGCCCTTGGACGCCTCCAGTATCTCCGGATCCTCGCAGTGGAAGCTCACATTGCGCCCGCGGTAGCGCGCAATGACTTCTTCCAACTGAGCCTGCGAGGTAAAGAAAAGATCGCCGACACTGGGGCCCATGTAGACCTTGTAGGGCACATGCCGTTGCAGCGGTTCCGTGCCAGGCCCAATGCCCGCATATAACGTTACATGCACGTCACTCTTCGCGGTGAGCGCCTGCTTGGCGTCGTAACGTGCATCGTCCACCGGTGCGATCGGATTGTTGGGCATGTCCACAACCTGCGTCACCCCGCCGTGGATTGCTGCTGCAGAGGCTGAGGCGAAGTCTTCCTTGTAGGCCTGCGCGCCGCTGACATCCTCACGTGCGTGGATGTGGATATCCACAAACCCGGGGAAGATCAGGCAGCCTCGGCAATCCACATCGCTTTGTCCGGTCGTGGGTCCAACCTCGGCGATTAAACCTGTTGCTAGATCTATTTCAACGGCGCCCTCGGACACACCATCGTGACTCACCAACGTGCCTTCAAGCCGCAATTGACTCTTCTTCCCCTCAGCGTCTGGCATGCACACGCTCCCTCGCCGCATTGATAGCATCTCGCGTTTCGCGCGCTGCTTGCGCCGGATTTGCCGCGTACACAATGGCTCGCGAACTGCTGATCACCAAACCTTTGCCGTCAGCACGCAACCCGGCCTGCACGGTCGCTTCCACATCACCGCCTTGCGCGCCGATGCCGGGCACAAGAAGCGTCATCTCCGGCGCGATCGCGCGTATGCGCTGCATCTCGGCAGGCCATGTGGCGCCCACCACCAGCATGCAATTGCCATTCGCGTTCCATTCGCTGTTCACGTGCGCGGCTACATGCTCCCAAAGTGGCTTGCCGTCGAGCTGCAAGTCCTGCAACTCGCCTGCGCCTGCGTTGGACGTGCGGCACAGGACGATCGAAGCCTTGTCTTCGCGCTCAAGAAACGGCCGCAACGCTTCCGCGCCAAGGTAGGGATGCAACGTAATCGCATCCGCACCCAAACCGTCAAAAACAGCGGAGACATAACCCGCGTTCGTCGAGCCAATATCCCCGCGCTTCGCGTCGCAGATCGAAAGAACATCTGGATAATGCTCGCGTAGATACGCGAACACCATCGCAAGCTCTGTCCATCCCTGCGCGCCAAGCGCTTCAAAAAACGCCGTGTTGGGCTTGAACGCACACGCGAAAGGCGCCGTTGCGTCGATCACCTCGCGGCAGAAAGCAAACAGCGGATGTGGCTCCGCATGGAAGCGCTCCGGCAGGCGCGCCAACTCCGGGTCCAGCCCCACGCAGAGCAGGGAACCGCTCGCTTCCATGCGAGCCTCAAGCTTCTGTAGCGCGACAGATATCCCACTCATGAAACGCCCCGCCGTGCGGCCCATCCGTGCGGATCGCGCATCCAGTCGCGCACCGCCGCAGCACCCTCTTCGTCCAGCAGTCCGCGTGGCAACGCGCCGGCAAGCACCGCGTCGAAGTTCGTCAACGTATGCAGTGTCACATCAGCTTGCGCAAACGCCTCACGCGCCTCTGCAAAGCCGTAGCTGATGATCGCCAGGCAATCGGTCACAGTCGCGCCTGCATCGCGTAACGCCTGCACACCGCTCAGGCTGCTTCCACCAGTCGTGACGAGATCTTCCACCAGCAGCACGCGCTTGCCGCTTACATCGCCACCTTCGATGCGCGCCTTCCTACCGTGCTCCTTGGGCTGTTTGCGAATGAACACGGACGGCCGCTCCATTGCATAACCAAGGGCTGCGCTGTGCGGGATCCCGGCGGCCTCAATGCCGCCGATCACATCGAAGCCGATCCTTTCGTGTGCAACCAGGGACGCAAAGCCCTCGATCACTTTCTTCCACTGCGCCGGCCAGAACGGAAACGTTCGGTTGTCGCAGTACACGGGTGACACGATGCCCGACTTGAACGTGATGGGCTCTTGGAGGCGGAAGCCCACACCGCCGATCTCGAGCAATGCGTCGGCGACCGCAACGGCGTCAATGGGCATGCGCCATTTCCCTCACTTCAGACTTGATCTGTTCCGCCAGCAGCGGGTTCCACATCGCTCCCGTGGCCGACATCACGGCATCAGCTCCCGCAACGCGGTACAGCGCATAATCCGCGGCAGTGCTGACCCCGCCCACACCCACAATCGCAAAGTGCAAACCAAGCTCCTCGCGCAGCCGCACCAGGCGCTCCGTCATCGACAAGCCCGCCCACCGTATACCACTGCCGCACACACCGCTGCGCAGCCGGCCTTCACCGGGCAGCGCCTGTTGCCCGGCGTCGTTCACGACTTCTGCCGGTATCGTGTTGATCGCTACCACGCCGTCCACCACCGGGCCGATGCCGGCCAACAGTTTGCGCAAGAATTCGTCGTCGGCGAAGTACGCAATCTTCGCCAGCAGCTTCACGTCGCCCAGTTCCGCCTTGATCGCTTCCACCACGGCGGTGGCGCGCTCGGCGTCGAAGCACAGCAGATGCGCTGTGCCTTCGTTCGGGCAACTGAGGTTGACTTCGGTGGCGCGCACGCCGGTTTCGCGCACCAGCCGCGCGCCCAGGGCGAAGTCCGCGATGTATTCCCGCACACCGCCGCCATGCTCCGGCTGCGTTCCTTGAAAGCTGCCAATCACCACCTGCCCCGGCCTTGCGTGACGCACCGCATCGGCCAGATCCGGCTGCCACACTGCAGGGTCCATCGAAGGCACACCAAAGGAGTTGGTGATCGACAACGAATCCCCGCTGTAGTCGCCGTGTCCGCGCAAACGGTTTGTTGTCGGGTGCAGGTCGCCCGTTGCGTCCACGGCCAGCACGTTGGGCCACGCGTGGCTGGCCCACTTGCGCGTGCGCACGGTTTTGTACACCGGCAAATCGTAGCCAAGGTCCAGCGCAGCCTTGACGAAGCGCCCGTTCAGCAGCGGTCCAGCAGGGATGCCGAAAGGCAGCGTTACGGGAAGCCCGAGAAACGTGTGCTGCGGCTCCTCGGTTCGCGCGGGTCCACGCTCCGCATCGGCAAATGCCCCAAATGGGCCGCGTTCGTAGTTTTCTTCGTAGCTCAGATCGGGGTCGTAGAAGGGGCGGCGATCGCCTGAAATCCGCAGATCGTCCCCCGTCGCGAGTTGACCCGTCGCAGAACGCATCATCATCGGCCGTCCTCTCTTGGGATTCTACAGACTGCCCCGTGCCCCTTCGGGCCTAATGCCCGCCGATACTCGCCGGGCAGTCTTGTTCGCAGCAAAACCGCTCCGCGATGGCACCAGTGATCGCCCAGCCTGCCCGTTTCCCGTAAAATAAGGGTGATGACCGAATCGACCGCCACTGCCGTCGCCGAGCCACCCACCGCCGTCGCGCCCAAGCCGCACGCGACCAAGTACACGCGCAATCAGCCCTATCCATCGCGCGTCCTTACCAACTACCGCATGACCGGCCCCGAGAGCGAAAAAGAAACGATCCACATCGAGCTCGAGATCGAAGAGGGCATGCACTACACGCCCGGCGATGCCGTCGGCATCATGCCGACCAACCGCGAGGCCCAGGTCGTTGACGTGCTTGAAGCGCTTGGCTTTACCGGCACCGAGCGCGTGCTCGATCACTACAAGAATGAGATCGACCTCCACGAGGCGCTGACGCGTCATCTTGGCATCGGCAAGCTCGCCCGCGGCAGCGTCAACCAATACATCAAGCTCTTCGGCGAGAACATCCCGCAAGCGCTGAAGGCGCTGCAGGGGCAGGAAAACAAGGCCGCCGCGGAGGAATACGTTTGGGGCCGCGAGTTCGTCGACCTCGTCCGTGAGTTCCCGGGCGCCGTCACGGACCCGCAGCAACTCTTCAACGTGCTGCAGCGCCTGACGCCGCGCATGTACTCCATCGCCAGCTCGCAGCTTGCGCACCCCGGCGAGGTACACACCACCGTGCGCGTCATCAAGTACCACGCCCACGGCCTGGACCGCGAAGGCGTCTGCTCCGGCCATCTCGGCGACCGTGCCCCGGTGGGCGGCACCATGCCTATCTTTCTGCACGAAAACAATGCCTTCCGCCTGCCTGAAAACCCCGCTGCACCCGTCATCATGATCGGCCCCGGCACCGGCATCGCTCCTTTTCGCGCGTTCTTGGAAGAGCGTCAGGCCAAGGGCGAAAAAGGCCGCAACTGGCTCTTCTTCGGCGAACAGCGCCGCGTGTCCGACTTCCTCTACGAGCAGCAGTTCAACGCCATGCTCGCCGACGGCACGCTCGCCAAGCTGCACACAGCCTTCAGCCGCGACACCGGCAAAAAG
This sequence comes from uncultured Acidobacteriaceae bacterium, assembly GCA_964246665.1. Taxonomy (GTDB): domain Bacteria; phylum Acidobacteriota; class Terriglobia; order Terriglobales; family Acidobacteriaceae; genus Granulicella. The sequence goes on along the minus strand of CAXTRU010000035.1, from coordinate 2,775 downwards.
GTCTACGTGCAGGACCGCATGCAGGAGAACTGGAAGGACCTGTACGACTGGCTCGAGCAGGGTGCCTACTTCTATGTCTGTGGTGACGCCAGCCGCATGGCCAAGGACGTTGAGCTAGCTCTCCTTGATTGCATCGCCAAGGGCTCCAACGGTACGCTCGAACACGCGCAGGAGTATCTGGCCAATATGAAGAAGGCCAAGCGCTACCAGCGCGATGTGTATTAGATCTTCGTTGTCCGTTGTGAGTTCTTTGTTGTCCGCTTTTCGTTGAAAGTCGTTGGTCGTTCGTTCCGGCGTAGTGTTGCAGATGAGGGCCGCCAAAAGCGGCCCTCGTCTGCTTTGCTTTTGCTCTTGCCCTTCTGTTTGTCATTCCCCGAACGGGGAACCTGCTGTTTTGCCGCCCACGCATCAAACCGCAGACCCGGCAATCATCCGCTCCCCAATGCACAACAGCTGCCTTCATTGCCTTCGGCGTCATGCCCTCGGTCAGCGCCCGCCGCACTCGATCCGGCAACTCCGCATCGCTCGCGAAGCCCAGCGCCATCACCTGTCTCAGACTTCATTTGCGCGGCGGCCAACTCCCCAGGCCCAAGGTTGCTTGGTAGCGCAACTTTCTTCGAGCCGGACAATACCATCCTGCAGGTGTCCGTGCTGCGGTAGCCTTGACGTATGGCCCGTAAACGGATTGGCGTCCATCTCGGCACGGCGGGCGGCTGCCATACTGCCGTGCAACGCGCCCTGGACGCAGGCGCCAACACCTTTCAGATCTTCAGCTCAAGCCCGCGCACGTGGAAGGCTGGCCCGGTGAAGCCTGAGGACGCACGCAAGATGCGCGAAGGCCTGGCTGCCCACGACATCGGTCCGCTCGTCATCCATGCCAGCTACCTGATCAACCTCTGCTCGCAAAGCGAAACAGTGCGCAGCAACAGCACGGGCGCCTTTCGCGATGAGGTGGACCGCGCGCTGACCCTGGGTGCGACGTACCTTGTGCTGCATCCGGGTTCGTGGAAGGGCCTTACCCGCGAGGAAGGTTTGCGCTTTGCCGCACAAAACATCGAGCGGGCCATCGACGGCTTGCCGTGGCAGGGTGCCGACTTCCGCATCCTGATCGAAAATACGGCCGGCGCCGAGTTCTCGCTGGGTGGCAGCTTTGAACAGGTAGCCGAACTGGTGGCTACGCTGAAGGCGTGCGCGCCGGTGGGCGTCTGCCTCGACACGTGCCATACCCATGTGGCCGGGTATGACCTCGTCACCACCGAAGGCTACGAGGCAACGGGATCGCAGATCGAAACGACGATCGGTTTCGACGATGTCCGCGTGTGGCACTGCAACGATGCCAAAGCGCCGATGGGCTCCAAGCTTGATCGCCACGAGCACATCGGCGAAGGCACGATCGGCGCTGCCGCATTTCGCCGCCTGCTGCACGACCAACGCTTTGCCCATGCTGCGTTCATCGCAGAAACGCCGGTGGATGAACCCGGCGATGAACAACGCAACGTCACCGCTCTACGCGCCCTATCGGCGGGCTAACCACTCGCGAGTTGTCGTGTCTTCCGTGCCTCGCAACTTTCCACGCGCCGACACTTCCAAGTCGTCCTCTCGACCGTAGCGAAGCGAAGAGATCTGCAATGTTGGCGATCCTCGCCGGCCCGGACGCTACTTTTCCGCCGACTGCAGCCCGACCACCGGCGCCACCGTCTCCTGTCGCTCTTCCGGTTCGCCGTAGAGTGACGGCACCCGCTCGGTTACGAAGCCGCTCGTATCCTTCATCGCGGCAATGGCGCGATCGTACCGTCCGCGGAAGGAGTTTGAGCGGATCTCAACCATTTCCTTCAACATCTGTGACCCATCACGCAGGTAGCTGATGCGACTGCGCTCATCGTGCCCCCACGTCACCGGAACTTCCACGATGTGGAAGCCAAGCTTCTGCGCGATGAACAGGATCTCCGGGTCGAAGCCCCAGCGCTCAATGGTCTGCAGCGGAAAGATGCACTTCGCCGCGCCGCGCCGGAAGGCCTTGAAGCCACACTGCGTGTCCTTGTAGGGCAACCCCATCACAAAGCGCGTCAGGCCGTTGTAGCAGCGACCAAAGAAGCGGCGGTAGAGCGGCTGATGCCGCGTTTGACGCTGCTTGTCGAGCCAGCGGGACCCGATCGCGACGTCCGCGCCTGCTTCGATCGCCGCGAACAGAAGCTCGGCTTCCTCGATCGGCGCCGAAAGGTCAGCATCGGTGAACATGACAATCTCGCCGGCGGCCTGCAGCAAGCCGTTGCGGACAGAGTAGCCCTTGCCCCGATTGCCCGGATTTTCAAACAGCTGCAGGTGCGGGTAGCGCGTTTGCCAACGCTGCACAATGGCAGCGGTGTCATCGGTGGAGCCATCGTCCACCACCAGAACCTCGGCATCCCAGCGCCGCTCATCCACACAGGTCAGCACACGCTCCAGGGCGCGCTCGATGCGGGCGCCTTCGTTGTAAGCCGGGATGATGATGCTGATCTGGGGCGAACTCATCGAACGTGTACGGCCGGCAGCCCTCCGCTGCACCAGCGCATTCTACATTGGACGCACAACCCGGTGCAGAGTCGCAGATTCCAGTGCACGGGGCGCTCCGCAGGGTTGTGCTAAGGTGCAGAAAAGTCTCTGGGCAAAGGGTGAACATGCAAGAGTTTCCCGGGGCTCCTGGGCCGGTGGGCGTCTCCCATCCCGACCGCGTTCTGACCGTGGCACGTTGGGCCACGCTGCTGGCCATGGCGGTTGCAGCAATCGCCTATGTGG